>NZ_VRVE01000035.1:0-39578 GCF_008040035.1 Methylobacterium sp. WL9 | reverse complement strand
GCGGCGGCGAGCAGCAGCGCCAGGGCCGCGTGGGCGCCGGAGCGGTCGAGCAGGGTCGCCAGCGCGCCGAGCCGCAGGGAATAGGCGAGCACCAAAGCGGTGCCGCCATAGGCGCCGATGCGGCTGTCGCGCATGATTTCGAGGCGGCGCATCCAGGTGCTGCCGCCGCCGAAGCCGTCGGCGACGTCGGCGAGCCCGTCCTCGTGCATCGCGCCGGTGATCAGCGCCAGCAGCGCCAGCGCCAGCGCCGAGGCGACGAAGGGGCCGAGCCGCAATTCCCAGCCCGCGACCAGCACCAGCGCCGCCGGCAGCGCCAGCAGCAGGCCGGCGAGCGGCAGGACGCGGGGCACGGTGGTGAAATCCGGCGCGGCATAGGGCGACGGCTCGTCCGGCAGCGGCGGCACGTTCACGCGCGAAAAGAAGCGGAGGCAGGCGGCGATGTCGTAGAGCACGCCCGCGCCGGGGAAGAACGGGGTGGAAGGCGTCGTCCGGTCGTCGTTCATCGCTCGCCTGTCGCGCCGCGTCGGATCGTCCGCACGCCTTCACCGCGGGGTCTGCGGCTTCTATAGCCCCCGGTATAGTCCCCCAGGCAAACCTCTCGCCATTCCGCGGCGAGGCCGGCCCCTCAACGATTCTGCGAGCGCCCCGCGATGACAGCCGAATCCGCGCCCTTCGCCGACATCCGCCGCCTCGTCTCCGAGATGCCGGGCCCCGACGAGGACGCCCTCGCCATGGTCCGCGCCCGCGACGCCGTGCTGACGAAGCCGGCCGGGGCGCTGGGCCGGCTCGAAACCCTCGTCGAATGGCTCGCCGCCTGGCAGGGCAAGGCCAAGCCGACCCTCGACCGGCCGCTGGTCTGCGTCTTCGCCGGCAGCCACGGCGTCACCGCGCGGGGCGTCTCGGCGTTTCCCGACGCGGTGAACCGCCAGATGCTCGACAACTTTTCGGCCGGCGGCGCTGCGATCAACCAGATCTGCGCGGCCTACGGCCTCGGCTTCAAGGTGTTCGACCTCGCCATCGACCTGCCCACCGGCGACATCTGCGAGCGCCCGGCCCTCGACGAGAAGGCCACCGTCGCCACCATGGCCTTCGGCATGGAGGCGGTGGCCGCGGGCACCGACTGCCTCGCCATCGGCGAGATGGGCATCGGCAACACCACCATCGCCGCCGCGATCTACTGCGCGCTCTGGGGCGGCGAGCCGGCCCACTGGGTCGGCCGCGGCACCGGCGTCGACGAAGCCGGCCTCGCACGCAAGGCCGACGCGATCGCGCTGGCGCTGAAGACCCATGCCGGCCATCTCGACGACCCGCTCGCCGTGCTCGCCCGGCTCGGCGGCCGCGAGATCGCGGCGATGGCCGGCGCGATCCTGGCCGCGCGGCTGCAGCGCATCCCGGTGGTGCTCGACGGCTACGTCTCCACCTCTGCTGCCGCCATCCTGCACGCCCTCGACCCGAGCGCCCTCGACCATTGCGTCGCCGGCCACCTCTCCGTCGAGGGCGCCCACGCCGAGGTGCTGCACCGCCTCGGCCTCGCGCCGATCCTGTCGCTGGGAATGCGGCTGGGGGAGGCCTCCGGGGCAGCCCTGGCGCTGGGGCTGATCAAGGGCGCCCTCGCCTGCCACCGGGACATGGCAACGTTCGCGCAGGCGGGGGTTTCGGAGAGGATGCCCGGCTGAGGCGGTGCTGTTCGTGGGGGGAGGATCGGACGCTCGGCGGCTCTCGGCCGCGGGTGCTTGCGGCCCAACTTCGCCCTCGAACGTGACTCACGCCGTACGCCTGAAACGGTCATCCGTGTTGCTACCGTTCTGATAGCTGTACGCTTCTCCCGCCGTTGCGATGGATTGGGCGACACCTGCACATTGGACGCTCCGGATGCCGGCTCGCGACCGCGTCGCGGTCCGTCGGGTGTATCAGGTCCGCGCTTGCCGGCGCCGGTACTCGGCCGGCGTCGTACCAACCCGGCGGACGAAGGCGCGCCGGAGCGTGTCGGCGTCGCGGAAGCCACAGGCACCAGCCACCTGCTTCAGGGCGGCCCCCTCCGCTTCCAAAAGGCGGCGGACGGCCTCGATCCGCACGTTCTCGACATAGGCGGCGGGCGTCAGACCCGTCTCGGCCCGGAACAGGCGCGCGAAATGGCGTGGGCTCATCCCCGCCCGTTCGGCGAGGCGATCGACGCCGTGATCCTCGGCCGGACGGGCGGCCACCCAGCGCTGGACCTCCTGCAGGGCCGAGCGTCCGACCGGGGCGCTGACCCCGCGACGGCTGAATTGCATCTGACCGCCCCCGCGCTTGAAGAACATCACGAGCTGGGCCGCGACCCGACGCGCGATCTCGGCGCCCAGGTCCTCCTCCACGAGCGCCAGCGCGAGATCGAGCCCGGCCGTGACTCCTGCCGCGGTCCGCAGCGCCCCGTCGAACAGGCAGATCGCGTCAGGCTGGACGATGGCTTCGGGATATCGCTCCGCCAGGGCCTCCGCCACCGCCCAGTGCGTCGTCACCCGACGGCCGTTCAGCAGGCCCGCCTGCCCGAGGAGGAACGCTCCGCTGCAGACCGAGCCGTAGCGCCGGCAGTGCAGCGCGGTCCGTCCGAGCCACGCCAGCAGATCGGGCCGAACCTCCAGATCCTGAATCCGTGGTGCGCCGGCGACCAGAAGGGTGTCGAAGCATGTCGGCGCAGCCCCGGGCGCAACCAGATCCACGACCAGCCCACGCCCCGACGACGTGATGACCGGACCAGGCTCCATGCCGACGATGGCGAGGTCGTAGACGTCTTGGCCGCTCTGCGCGTTCGCCTCGGCGAAGACGTCGAGCGGTCCGGCGACATCCAGGAGTTGGACGCCGGGAAGGGCGAGGACCGCGATGGATCGGGATGCCATGCGGGCTCCGTGGCTGACGATGCATGTGTTATGGCATAAATCGTCGTTATAGGACGATTGCAGCCATTCGTGAAGCTCCGTAGCTGTTCCGGACACGCAGCGCAAAGGAGATCCGCCATGAGCATCCCGTCCGAAGCCGCCGTCCCCGACAGTGCCCTTTCCCGCGCAATCACCGAGTTCGTGCGCGACACCGAGACCGAGTTGCTCTTCAATCACTCGAGCCGCGTCTATCAGTTCGGCGCGCTCGCCGGCGTCCATCGCGGCCTGAGCTTCGACCGCGAGCTGCTCTACGCGGGCGCCATGTTCCACGATGTTGGCCTGATGCCGGACCACAGCAGCGCCGACGAGCGCTTCGAGGTGGACGGCGCCAACGCCGCCCGCGACTTCCTGAAGATGCACGGGGTGCCGGAGGCGGACGTCTACACCGTGTGGACCGCCATCGCGCTCCACACCACGCCCGGCATCCCGGTCCACATGCATCCGGTGGTCGCGCTGGTCACTGCCGGCGTCGAGATGGACGTGCTCGGCCTGACCTACGGCCAGTTTTCCGAGGCCGAGCGGGAATCGGTCGTCGCCGGCTTCCCCCGCACGGCGGACTTCAAGGAGGACATCATCCAGGCTTTCTACGACGGCATCCGACACAAGCCGGATACGACCTTCGGCAACGTCAAGGCCGACGTGATTGCCGACAAGGAGCCGAGTTTCCGCAAGGGGAACTTCTGCAGCGTGATCCGCGCGTCTCGTTGGGGCGGTGGCGCGCATGCCACGGGCTGCGGTTGCGGGCACCACGACTGAGCCGCCTGCTCGCTCGACGGAGCAATGCTTTCGCAGTCCGGCACTGCGCGGGATCTGTCTTCCGATGTAGGATCATGCCCGCCGGATCACGCTCGTGGACAAGCGCCAGCGGGCATTAAACGTATCCTCGCCGCGTCGACGACGAACATGGACGACACGTCCTGCACTCAACTCTTCTCGAACGGGGTCGCCTGCCATGATGACCAGGAGAACACTGAACCGTACGCTCGTCGCCGGCGCGGCAGCAGGATTGCTGTCCGGAACCGCGTCGGCCCAAGATCTGCCGCGGGCACGCAACGTCGTGCTCGTGCACGGCCTCTTCGCCGACGGTTCGTGCTGGTCGGAGGTGATCCCACGGCTGCAGGCAGCGGGCCTCAACGTCACCTCGGTGCAGAACCCGCTCACGAGCTTCGAGGAGGCGGTCGCCTCCGCGCGGCGCGTGCTGGCGCGGCAGGAGGGGCCGACCGTGCTGGTTGGCCACTCGTTCTCGGGGATGATCGTGACCGAGGCAGGTGTCGACCCTAAGGTCAGCGCGCTGGTCTACGTCGCTGCACGGGCGCCCGATGCAGGGGAGGACTACACGGCGCTGGCCAAGACCTATCCGACCCCGCCCGCCTCGGCCGGGATCGTGTTCGATGGCGACGAGGGGCGCTTGAGCGAGGCGGCCTTCCTGAAGGATTTCGCGGGCGATCTGCCGGCGGAGAAGGCCAGGGTTCTGTTCGCAGTCCAGCAGCCCTTCCACAAGGCTCTGCTTGCGGGAAAGACCACGCAGGCGGCCTGGCGGTCGAAGCCGAGCTTTTACGCGGTGTCGACCGAGGACCGCACCATCAACCCGGACCTCGAACGCTTCATGGCCAAGCGGATGAACGCGAGGACCGTGGAGCTCAAGGCGAGCCACCTGTCGCTGCTCTCCCAGCCGCAGGCCATCGCCGACCTCATTCTCGAGGCTGCCGGCGAATCGGGACATCCCTGACTTCATGCCTTCGTATGCAGACGCACGACGAAGTCGCCCGAGAATGAATAAGACGCAGTACTTCGCCTGCACGGATGCGGTCACCTTGCTTGGGCAGTTCATGCCCGCACTCGCGTGCAGGCCCAATGACAGGTTTGGGGAGCGGGTGCGCGATGGCGACGTCCGCTTCAATGCTCTTGCCGCTCGAAAGCCGACCGGCTCCCGACCACTTTTCTCGGACGTCCGCCCAGTCACCACACATGATATCCGGAGACATGGACGCATTCTCAGACCCGCAGGCCGTCGCCCGCTACGCCGAGAATCCACCGCGCATGGTGCCCGGCTACGGCGACATGCAAACCATGGCGAGACTTCTGCTCGCAGAACGCGCCCCGCATGATGCTCGGGTCCTCGTCCTGGGCGCGGGCGGCGGCCTCGAACTCAGGATGTTCGCCGAGAGGCAGCCCGGCTGGTCCTTCGTCGGCGTCGACCCGTCCGCCGCGATGCTCGACCTCGCTCGGGCGACCCTCGGCGACCTTTCCGCCCGGGTGCACCTCCATCATGGGCTCATCGACGGCGCGCCGCAGGGGCCGTTCGACGCGGCGACCTGCATCCTGACGCTGCACTTCATCGAACGCGCGGAGCGGCTGCGCACGCTCGAACAGGTCCGGCGCCGCCTAAGGCCGGGCGCGCCCTTCGTCGTGGCGCATTTCAGCATTCCGCAGGGCGAACGCGATCTCTGGCTGTCGCGGTATGCCGCCTTCGCCACCGCCTCCGGCATCGCGGGCGCGCAGGCCGAGACGGCGCGCGCCGGGATCGCGGAACGGCTGCCGATCCTCACACCCGAGGAAGACGAGAATCTTTTGCGCGAGGCTGGGTTCGACGGGGTCGGCCTCTTCTACGCCGGGTTCGCATTCCGTGGCTGGGTCGCCTGGGCCTGACATCACCCGCGCCGTATTGCGCGGCCCGCCCGGCCCTACCAGCCCGCGTACCAGTCGCCTGATACACACGGCCTGCCCCGCGGACGGAACCGTGCACGCCGAGCCGTGTTGCCTGCCGCACGGCGACGCGCGGCAATGGGTTTCGTGACCGAGGGCGTCGACAGGTCGGAACTCAGGCAGATCGTGGCCGGCCTGTCCGCGGGCGTCGTCCTCGTCGAGCCGGACCAGCGCATCGCCTGGGCGAACGACGCGGCCCTGCAGATGCACGGTGCGGCCTCCCTCAATGAACTCGGCGACACCGTCGCGGAGTACCGGCATCGGTTCGGCCTGCGCTACCGCAACAACCGCGCGCCCGAGCGCTACCCGATCGAGCGGCTCGCGGCCGGCGAGCGGTTCGAGGACGTGATCGTCGAGGTCGCGCGCACCGACCGGCCCGAGATCGCCTTCGTCCACGCCGCGCGCAGCATCGTGATCGCGGATGCGGCGGGTGCGCCGACCTGCCTCGCCCTGGTGCTGCGGGACGTGACCCCGCAATTCGAGGCCGAGGAGCGCTTCGAGAAGACCTTTGCCGCCAACCCCGCCCCGGCGGTGATCTGCCGGCTGTCGGACCTGCGCCACGTGAAGGTGAATATCGGCTTCCTGGAGATGACCGGCTACACCCGCGACGCCGTCGTCGGGCGCAGCGTCACGAGGTCGACGTGCTGGCCGGCGCCCGCAACCGCGACCTCGCGATCTCGCGGCTGAAGGAGGGCGCCACCATCCCGCAGATGGAGGCCTGCCTGGTGCTGCCGGACGGCGGCACCCGCTTCGTCCTCGTCGCCGGCCAGACCATCGCGATGGGCGACGAGCCCTGCATGCTGTTCACCTTCGCCGACCTGGAACTGCGCAAGAAGGCCGAGACGGCGCTGCGCCAGAGCGCGGAGCGCTTCGCCAAGGCGTTTCGCCTGACGCCGGTGCCGACACTGCTGTTGCGGGCCGAAGGCCTCGCCGTCACCGGGGCCTCAACGAGGCGTTTTCGCGGGTCTTCGGTTTTGGGGAGGCCGAGGTGCTCGGCCGCGCACTCGGCCTCATCGAGAATCTGGCCAACCTGTGCCATCCCGGCCGCGAGAGCCACGGCGAGGCCGCCCTGAACCTCACCTTGCGCGAGCGGCAGGTGCTCGGCCTGATCTGCTCGGGTCTCGGCGACGAGGCTATTGGAAAGCGCCTCGCGCTCTCGCGCAACACCGTACGAAATCATACCGCGGCGCTGTACCGCAAGCGTGGCGTCCATAAACGGACGGATGTCGTCAGCTGGGGGCGGAACAACGGCTGCCCGCTGCCGTTATGATGCTGAGAATTTAGGCAAGTGGTACATCTGCACTATTGGTCCACCCGATAGCCTCGACACCTCAATCCGGCGCAACCGGTCTCGCAACGCCGCGATGACCGACCGAGCGGAACCGGCACCGCCGCCGGGTCTTTCGCAGACGAACCCCATCCCTTTCCTTCCAGGGGCAAGACGCCCCTCACAAACGAACGACGGAGCCATCATGGTCGACACCGATCGCATCACCGGGGCTGCACGCGAAGCGGGCGGCCGGATCCAGAGCGCCGTCGGCGACATCGTCGGATCGCGCCGCGACTCCGCCGAGGGCCGCGCCCGCCAGGCGCAGGGCCGCGGGGAATCGCTCTACGGCGAGGCCAAGGACGGCGTGCGCAACGCCGCAGACCAGGTCGCCGACTATGCCGAGGATGCCTACGAGCATGCCGGCGACTATGCCCGCCAGGGGCAGCGCGCCGTCGCCCAGCGCGTCGAGGACGCACCGATCGTCTCGCTGCTGATCGCCGGAGCCGTGGGTTTCGGCCTCGCGCTTCTTCTCAACACGTCCCGCCGCTGAGCTTGTCTCGGCTTCTTCAACCCACGACCAGCATCACCAGCGTCGATCCGGAGTTCACCCCAAGCCCATGTCCAGCACCCTCTCCCCTGTGGTCGGCACGGAAGCCCGCGCCGCCCATCTTCATCAGGTCTCGTGGGGTGCGATCTTCGCCGGTGCCGTCACGGCGCTGGTGGCACAGCTCGTCCTCAACATGGTCGGCGTCGGCGTCGGCCTCGCCAGCCTCGGCCCCGTCGCCGCCGACAACCCGGCCGTCTCGTCGTTCTCCCTCGGCGCCGGCCTGTGGTGGGTCATCTCCGGCATCGTCGCCGCGCTGATCGGCGGCTTCCTCGCCGGCCGGCTGAGCGGCCGTCCGGTCGGCTCCACCGCCGGCTTCCACGGCCTCGTCTCCTGGGCCGTCACGACCCTCGTCGTGATCTACCTGCTGACCTCGGCGGTCGGCGGCATCCTCGGCGGCGCCCTCGGCTCCGTGTCGAGCGTGCTCTCCGGCGCCGGCTCGGCCATCGGCGGAACCGTGCAGACGGCGGCGCAAGCCGCGGCCCCCTCGCTCGCCAAGATCTCGAACCCGCTCGACGGCATCGAGAACTCGGTCCGCCAGCAGGCTGCCGGCCAGGACCCGCAGGCTGCCCGCGACGCCGCCGTCAGCGCCATCCGCGCCGTGCTGACCGGCGACCCGGCCGAGAAGCAGCAGGCCGAGACCCGCGCCGCCGACGCCCTCGCCAAGGCCCAGGGCATCCCGGTCGAGCAGGCCCGGACGCAGATCCAGGACTACCAGAAGCAGTACCAGGAGGCCGTCGCCACCGCGAAGCAGAAGGCCGAGGCCGCCGCCATCGCCACCAAGTCGGCCGCGACCCAGGGTGCCTTCTACGGTGCGATCGCCCTGATCCTCGGCGCCCTCGCCGGCTTCCTCGGCGGCCTGCTCGGCAAGGTCCGTCCCGTCGCCTACGACACGGTCCGCCGCGCCTGAGACCATCGGTCCGGCTCCCCGCGAGCCGGACCTTCCACCCCGGGCCGGCCCCGATTGGCCGGCCCGTCACCCCCAGCCCAACCCAGACAGGAGATCATCCGATGAGCAGCAGCACCACCGACAAGATCAAGGGTCTCGCCAACGAAGCCGTCGGCAACGTCAAGCAGGGCATCGGCAAGGCCACCGACAACGACAAGCTCCAGGCCGAAGGCAAGGCGCAGGAGCTGAAGGGCGAAGCCCAGAAGACCGTCGGCGACGTCAAGGACGGCGCCTCGAACCTCGCCGACAAGGTCAAGAGCAAGATCTGACCTTCGGTAACGACGACGACACGCGGGGTGGCCGAGAGGCCGCCCCGTTTTCGTTTGGGGCCGGTCGCCGATGTCCGCGTCAGGGGCGTTACAAAGGTGACGGCAGTCGTCCTCGACGACCGCTCGATTTCAGGTCATGCGCTCGACCCATTGCGCGCGCGAGGGACCCGGCTCGAAGGCGTCGCAGAAATATTGGGTCTCGCGCGCCACCTGTCCGTCGCGGAATTCCATGATGCTCACGGTGTAAGACGGCCGCCCGTCGTAGGTCAGGACATATTCGGTGACCCAGAGGTCGCCTCCGCCGCTGATCCGCCGGATCTCGAAACGTTTCCGATTGGGCTGCGCCGCCCGAGACGACTGAATTCGATGCCGCCCACGGATCCGCTCGCCCGATTGCGGATAGTCCAGCACCGCGTCCTCGCGGTAGATCGCGTGCTCCGCCTCGAAGTCGTCCGCATCGGATGCGACCCAATGGCGATCCAATGCTTCCCGTATCTCACAATCGTCCATAGCAGGTCTCCACGACCAGTGCAGTCGATCCGAGACTTCATAACACGCGCCGGCCGAAAACGGCCTTTCAGGCGAGACGAGAGAGCCGACTACGCATGGATCGCCCGTGGGACGGCGCTCAGGCCGCCTCGCGCCGCTCGCGTTTCTGGGCCGGCTTGGCCTCCGAGGCGAACTTGGCCGGGTTGAGGTCGACCGCGGCCAGGGTGTCCATCACGCGGGAGGCCGGGAAGGTCACGATCACCTCGGTGCCCTCGCGCGGCTTCGACTTGAGCTGGAAGCCGCCGCCATGCAGGTCGACCAGCCCCTTCACGATCGGCAGGCCGAGGCCCGAGCCCTGCTCGGCAGTCTTGATCGCCAGCGAGCCGCGGCCGAACGAGGTCAACACGGTGCCGATCTCGTCCTCGGGAATGCCGGGTCCAGAATCCTTCACGCTGAGATATTGCCCGCCCGACGAGGTCCAGCCGACCTTGACGGTGATCTCGCCGCCCTGCGGCGTGAACTTCACGGCGTTCGAGAGCACGTTGAGCACGATCTGGCGGAGCGCCCGCTCGTCGGCCCAGAGCCGTGGCATCGAATCGTCGACATGGACGCGGATGGTCTGGCTTTTTCCCCGGGCGCGCAGGGCCATCATGTGCTGCGCCTCCTCGACGGCCGAGGCCAGCGTCACCGCCTCCTCATTGAGGTCGTAGCGCCCGGCCTCGACGCGGGAGAGGTCGAGAATCTCGTTGATCAGGTTCAGCAGGTGCATCCCGCTGTCGTGGATGTCGGTGGAGTATTCCTGGTAGGCCGGCGCGGCGTGGGTCCCGAAAATCTCGTTCTTCATCACCTCGGAGAAGCCGAGGATGGCGTTGAGCGGCGTGCGCAGTTCGTGGCTCATGGTGGCGAGGAAGCTCGACTTCGCGAGGTTCGCTTCCTCGGCCCTGCGCCGCGCCTCGTCCGAATTCGCCTTGGCCTGTTCGAGCTCGGCGAAGATCGCGTCCTTCTCCGCGCGCGACTGGAGCGCCGCGACCGCCGAGGCGTAGAGCCGCCGGCCGAGCCCGGCGAAGAAGACCTGGCTGCCCACCGCCATCAGCACGAGCGGGATCGTGTGGCTGCCCTGCGCGTCGACGAGCAGCGAGAGCGCGGCCAGCGTCAGCGGGACCAGCGCGCAGATCGCGGCGAGCGGCACGGTCGCGGCGAGCATCGTCACTACCGCCGCCACCACGACGAGCCCGAACAGCGCGAAGGTGCGCGCGTCCTCGACGGTGAGCGGGATCATCAGCGCCCAGGTCGTGCTCTGCAGAATTTCGCCGAGCACGAAGATCCGGCGCCAGCGCTTGAGCGAGACGCTTGAGGCCTCCCGGCGCAGGAAGCGCTGGCACGCCGCCGTGGTGACGGTGAGCGCGATGAGCACGCCGCCGCAGCCGAGCCCCGCCGTCACCGGATCGATCCAGATGGTCGAGGCGGCCGCCAGGGTGATCGCGAACAGCACCAGGGGGATCGCGGCGTCGGCGCGATACTGCGCGTAGAGCCGCATCAGTTCGAAATCGAAGGCCCGCTCCAGGCCGCTCGTCGAGGTCAGCCGCTCACGGGCCGAGCGCAGGTCGCGCGACATGCTGCGGCGCCGGGCCACCTCCTCGGAGGACGGGCCGCGGCCGCGTTGAACCATCTCCGCGGTGAGGTCTGACATGCGGGCGGGGGGCGGTTACGCAGGGTCGGACCCGCCGATGCGGGACCGGGATACGAGAACCGCCAGGGTGCCCCGGATGTGTTAAGAAGCGGCTGCCGGAAACGACGGCATTTTCGCGGAATCGATCACGCAGGGCAGGCCCGGAGCCTCGAAACCGTGCCCGGCGATGCTCCGCGACGACGCGACGGTTCTTTTCAGTGGCCCGCCCATTTCGGGCCATGGTTGCAGCCGACGGAATCCTCGCATCGCCATGCGCCGGGGAGACCATGTTCGAGACAGCCACCGATGGAATCCGGCGATGGATCGTCGGCCTCTTCGCCGCCGCGATCGAGGGCACGGCGCGGCCGGAGGACAGGCACGCGGCCATCCAGTGGCTTCTTCGTTCGCGCGACATCCTTGCCGGGGACCTCGGCTGGCAGGACAAGCTCGGTGCGCTCAACGCGCAACTGAGCGCACGGGCCGCCGCATCGGCGATCGCGAGCACCGTCGTCGAGGCCGTGCAGAGCTATCGCACCTCGTCGCTGCCCTGGCCGATGAAGATCGCGCTGCCGGTCACACTGGCGGCGATCCCGCTTCTCGGCGTGCAGGGGGCTGGCATCGCCGCATTCGGCGGCGCCATCGGGCTGCCGGTGCTCCTCCTCGTCTTCCTCGGCACGGCCGGCATCACCTCGGTGCTCGAAGCGGTGGTGACGAATCCGCATTCGCGGACCGGCGTCGCCATCATCGTCGCGGGCATCGTAAACTCTGAGGCCACCCGGCGCGCGAGCGCCGCGTTCCGCCAGCGCATGGCCGAAGAAGCGGCCTCGCCGTTGGCCCAGCCGGTGCCGGAGGACACGGCGGCGATCCGCGCCACGCTGCTCGCGATGAACCCGTACGACTTCGAGCGTCACGTGATGTCGTTCTTCGAGAAGGCCGGGCTCGAGGCAGTGGTGACGCCGAAATCCAACGATTACGGCATGGACGGCTACGCCCGCGACGGCGACAGGCTGATCGTCGTGCAGTGCAAGCGCTACGCGAGCGACCACAAGGTCGGCCGCCCGGCCCTGCAGCAGTTCAAGACCGTGATGGCCGATGCCGCGGCGTTCCGCGGCTATGTCGTGACGACGTCGTCGTTCTCGATCGACGCCGTCGCCTATGCGGCCGAGGCACCGGGGATGGTGCTGATCGGCATGGACGCGCTGTTGGCGTGGCATGCAGAAGACTTGGACATCGGATAGGCGGTGCGGCGTATCCCGGTATCGTCGTCCCGAGGAATCCGCTCCCGGCACCTGCCAGAGCCCTCATGCCGAGCACCCGTTACGCGGCCCTGTGACGGTGACAGGCCTTGAGGCGCGGTGTCGCTTGTGCCGATGATGGCAGAACCGGCTTCTCGGAACGATTCCAACTCCATGTGTGACGGCGCACATCACACGGGTACGCCGCAGGCCCACGTTCGCCAATTATCCGGAGAATCGCGATGCTCAAGCTCACCGTCAACGGCGTCGTGCACGACGTCGATGCCGATCCCGAGATGCCGCTGCTCTGGGTGATCCGCGACCGTCTCGACATGACCGGCACCAAGTACGGCTGCGGCATCGCCCAATGCGGCGCCTGCACCGTGCACATGGACGGCCAGCCGGTGCGCTCCTGTCAGACCAGGCTCGGCGATGTCGGCGAAGGCAAGATCACCACCATCGAGGGCATCGACGGCCGGGTGGCCGAGGCGGTGCAGGGGGCCTGGCGCGGCCTCGACGTCGTGCAGTGCGGCTACTGCCAGTCGGGGCAGATCATGTCGGCGATCGGCCTGCTCTCCGACAACCCGAAGCCGACGGATGCCGACATCGACGGCGCCATGGAGGGCAACATCTGCCGCTGCGGCACCTACCAGCGCATCCGCGCCGCCATCCACGAGGCGGCCCGCACCCTCGGCTGATTCCTTCTCGCTACCTGTCCCGAACCCTCATCGCCGAAGCGGAGCCCCCCATGCTCAAGACTGCCCGGCCTCACACGACGCCTTCGCGCGTGCCCTCCCGCCGCGCCTTCCTCGGCGGTGCCGCCGCCGGCGCCATCCTGATCGGCTTCAGGCTCGACCTGCGCAGCCCCGCGCGCGCGGCCGGCGGCCCGGACCTCTCGCAGGGCGCGGCCCAGCCCAACGCCTTCGTGCGCATCGCCGCCGACGACACCGTCACGGTGATGATCAAGCATCTCGACATGGGGCAGGGCAACACCACCGGCCTCGCCACCATCCTCGCCGACGAGCTCGACGCCGACTGGGCGCAGGTGCGCACCAGCTTCGCGCCGGCCGACGCCGCGCTCTACAACAACCTGCTGATGGGCCCGGTGCAGGGCACCGGCGGCTCGACGGCCATCGCCAATTCCTGGTTCCAGCTGCGCAAGGCCGGCGCCGCCGCCCGCGAGATGCTGGTGGCGGCGGCCGCCTTCCAGTGGAAGGTGCCGGCCTCCGAGATCACCGTGGCGAAGGGCGTCGTGCGCCACGCCGCCTCGAACCGCGAGGCCCGGTTCGGAGAGCTCGCGGAGTCCGCCGCCAGCCTGCCGGTACCGCAGGAGCCGAAGCTCAAGGAGCCGGGCGCCTGGACGCTGATCGGCAAGCAGGCGCATCGCCTCGACTCCGTCGCCAAGACCGACGGAACCGCGATCTACTCCCTCGACATCCGCCGCCCCGGCCAGGTCACGGCGGTGGTCGCGCATCCGCCGAAGTTCGGCGGCATGGTGAGGCGTGTCGACGACAAGGCGGCGAAGGCGGTGCCGGGCGTCGTCGCGGTCGTCAAAATCCCGGCGGGCGTCGCCGTGATCGCCCGCGACACCTGGACGGCAATGAAGGGCCGCGAGGCCCTGAAGGTCGAGTGGGACGACAGCGCCGCCGAGTCGCGCTCGTCGGATCAGATCCTGGCGGAGTACCGCGAAACCGCCAAAAAACCCGGCCTCGTCGCCTCGCAGGCGGGCGATCCTGACAAGGCGATCGCCGGCTCGGCCAAGGTGCTGGAGGGCGAGTTCAGCTTCCCCTACCTCGCGCATGCCGCGATGGAGCCGCTGAACTGCACGATCGAGCGCGCCTCGGACGGCACCTTCGACGTCTATGCCGGCTGCCAGCTCCAGACCGTCGAGCAGGCGGTGGTGGCTGCGACCCTGGGCGTGACCCCGAACAAGGTCCGGCTGCACACGCAATGGGCCGGCGGCTCCTTCGGCCGGCGCGCGACGCCGGGCGCCGACTATTTCGCCGAGGCCGCCAGCATCGTCGCCGCCTGGGACGGCAAGGCCCCGGTCCATCTCGTCTGGACCCGCGAGGACGACATGGCCGGCGGCTATTACCGCCCGACCGTGTTCCACAAGGTCCGGGCCGGCCTCGACGACAAGGGGGCGATCACCGGCTGGCGACACGTCATCGTCGGCAAGTCGATCATGATCGGCTCGCCCTTCGAGGCGATGATCGTCAAGAACGGGATCGACGCCACCACCGTCGAGGGCGCCTCGGACACGCCCTACCAGATCCCGGCCTACCGCTTCGACGTGCATAACGGGCGCGAGGGCGTGCCGGTGCTGTGGTGGCGCTCGGTCGGCCACACCCACACGGCGCATGTCATGGAGGTGTTCATCGACGAGCTGGCGCATTCCGCCGGTGTCGATCCTGTCGCCTACCGTCTCGGCCTGCTCGGCCGCGCGCCGCGCCTCTCCGCCGTGCTCAAGCTCGCGGCCGAACAGGCCGGCTGGGACAAGAAGCCGTCGGAGAAGGGACGGGGCTACGGCGTCGCCGTGCACGAATCCTTCGGCTCCTACGTCGCCATGGTGGCCGACGTGACGGCCGGCGACTCCTCCGTGAAGGTCAACCGCATCGTCGCGGCCGTCGATGTCGGCGTCGCCGTGAACCCGGACGTGATCCGCGCCCAGGTCGAGGGCGCGGTCGGCTTCGCCCTGTCCTCGGTGCTGCGCAACCGGATCACGCTGAAGGACGGCGTGGTGCAGGAAAAGAACTTCGACAGCTACGGGCCGACCCGGATGTCGGAGATGCCCCGGGTCGAGGTCCACATCATGCCGTCGTCCGCCGCGCCCACCGGCATCGGCGAGCCCGGCGTCCCGGTGATCGCCCCGGCGATCTCCAACGCCATCTTCTCCGCCACCGGCCAGCGCCTGCGCTCGCTGCCGCTGGATCTGGCGGGGTTGAAGGGGGCCTGAACCCGGACCGGACGGCGCAGGACTCCTTGATTCCGCCACCCGGGATGGCTCATCTGCGCGTCTCATGACCATCGCACCCCGCCCGAAGCCGTCCAGCCCCTGCACCAAGCTCTGCATCCTCGATGCCGCCACGGGCCTGTGCGAGGGCTGCGGGCGCTCGCGGGACGAGATCGGGCTGTGGGGCTCGATGAGCGAGCCGCAGCGGCTCGCGGTGATGGCGGTGCTCGACGAACGCCTGAGCCGGGCCTTCCCCAACCGGAAAGCGCGCACGGCATGAGGCTCTGGATCGGTCTCGGCATCCTCGGTGCGGCGCTGGTCGTGCTGATCGCCACGGGCGACGACGGCCAGGTCGCCGGGCTCGCGACCGACCAGTTCGGCCACATGGCCTATCTCGGCGCCGTAATCGTGCTGCTCTCCGCCGGCTTCTGGCACCGCTTCCGCGACCGCATGGGCGAGAATCTGCGTGCGCTGCTGATCTGGGTCGGGATCGGCGCCGTCGTCGTCGCCGGCTACGCCTACAAGGAGCAGGCGCGGGAAATCGGCGGCGGCCTGCTCGGCGCCCTGCGGCCCGGCACGGCCGTCATCGGCCCCGGCGGCGAAGTCACGATCACGCGGCGCGCCGACGGCGACTTCTCGGTGTTCGCCGAGGTCAACGGCCGCACCGAGCAGCGCTTCGCCTTCGATACCGGGGCGAGTTCGGTGGTGCTGACGATGGAGAGCGCCGCGGCGCTGGGCATCAAGCCCGCCGAGAGCGCCTTCCGCACGAAGGTCTCCACCGCCAACGGCACCGCGATGACCGCGCCGATCCGGCTCGATTCGATCACCATCGGCCCGATCACCGAGCGGAACGTCGACGCCATGGTGAGCCAGCCCGGCGCGCTCTCCACCAACCTCCTGGGTCAGAGTTTTCTGACGCGGCTGCCGTCCTACGAGGTGCGCGGCGACCGGCTGATCCTGCGCAGCCGCTGACAGGCCTTTTCGAACTCAGGAAGGGCGCCGCCGCGACGGCGACGCCCCTTTCCCATCGGCGGAGACCCTACCAGCGGATGGTAAAGTTGCCCTTCGCGGCATGGTTCTCGGCCCGGGCCCCGATCTGTCCGGTATAGGCGACGCCGATGGTGGCGTTGGCCGAGACCCGGAGGTCGAGGCCGGCATTGGCCACGAGCGCGTCGCGGTCGATCGGCAGGCCGGCCGTGACGAAGCTCGGCCCCGTGTCGAAGGCGAGGAGCGCGGTGGGCACCACGTCGCCGAAGGCGCGGCGGTAGCCGACGAGCCCATAGGCCTGGACCGGCAGGCCGAGGCCGAGATCGAACGTGGTCTGCGCGCGCAGGCCGACCGTCGCCGTGCCGATGTCGTTGTCGCGGGCAAAGCCGCGCAAGGCCGCGACGCCGCCGGTCTCGGTGAAGCGGTCGTTGCCGATGTTGACGTAGGCGCCGCCGACGAAGGGTTCGATGTAGGTCGCGGACGACGCGACCGGAGCCGCGCCCTTGGCGATCAGGCCGTCTTGGCCGAGCGCGATCCGGTAGCCGAGCTCGCCGAAGCCCTGCGTGGTCGCGCCGCCGTAACGGGCCGTGTCGGTCTCGGACACGCCCGGGAAGACGACGGAGCGGCGGGTGCGCAGGTCGTTGCCCGAATAGACCGCGCCGAGGCGCAGCGCTACCGGACCGAACTCGGTGCCGCCGTAGACGGCCCCGAAGCCGCTCTCGATCTCGCCCGACTGAAGCCGGCCGGACGTATCGAGCGTCGTGCGCGAATAGCCGCCGGCGACGCCGATGCGAAAACCGTTGTCGAGGCGGACGTCGGCGCCGGCCACGAAGCCCGCCGTCTGGCGGCGGAAGCCCGCGGCGTTCCCGTCGGTGTCGGTCTTGCCGAAGGCGCCGAAGCCCTGGGCCCACAGGCCGAACACCCGCGGGTCGAGGACCCGCGCCGGGACCATGGTCGGCGCAACGATACGGCCGGGCAGGTCCGCCGTGTAGGTCGCCGGCAGGCTGCCGTAATCCGCGCCCTCGGCCGTGCCGCCGCGGCGGAGGCGGTCGAGGATCGCCTCGCGCACGAAGAAGGCGCTCTCGAAGGCGGCCCCGGCGGCGCTGGCATGGACGTCGCCCGAGAGGGCCTGGAAGGCGCCCTGCGCCTCCGGCGTCGTCAGCCCGACCGTGCGGCCGTAGACGCCTGAATTCGGACCCGCACCCTGCACGGCATCGGCCGCAGAGGCTTGGTTGCGGGTCCGGGCGATGGTCGAGAAGGCGATGTCGTTGCGGGTCAGGGTCAGGTCGACCGCGTTGGCACCGTAGCGCAGCGTCGGGGTCAGGAAGGCGAAGTTTGCCGACACGCCCGAGAACTGTCCGCTGACGCCGCCGGCCGAGGTCAGGATGGCGTATTGCCGGCGCGGATCGTAGCTGCCGAACTGCGCCAGGACCTGCACCGTGCCGCCGTTCAGCGTCGTGGTGCCGGCAACGGCGAGACTGTCGGAAAGCCCGGCCCCGTTCACCTCGACCTGATAGGTCGACCCGGCCGCGAAGCGTGCGTTGCCGGCGACGTTCAGCGTGCCGATCGAGTTGCCCGGCGCCACCGTCGCGCCGCTCAGCGCGGCGAGGCCGCCGACCGTGCCCGTGCCGCCGAGCAGGCCACCCGAGGCCACCGTCGCCGTGCCGGCGATGGTGCCGTTGGCGTAGAGCGCGCCGCCATCGGCCACCGTGACGTCCCGCGTCAGCCGGTCCCGCGCATCCATTGCGAGTGTGCCGGTGACGCCGTCGAAATAGCCGGCGGCCGAGTAGAGATCGAGGCGTGCCCAGTAGCTCAGGGCCGAGCCGTAGAAGGCGGCGAGCGCATTGGTCTCGGTGTTCACCAGGATCTGGTTGATCGTGCTCGATTGCAGCGTGCCGTAGAGGCCGCCGCCCGGCGCGACCGCCGCGGAAGCCGTGCTCGAGCCCCCATAGAGCGGAGCGAGCAGGATCGAGGCGTCGGGGCCGCCCGTGGGTGCCCCCTCGCGCGGGGCCTGTGCGAAGCTCAGCGTCGGCAGACCGTAGGTGAGGCGTTGCTGGTAGAGGGCCTGGTTCGCAGCCGACGGAACGTAGGGGTTGCCGGCGGTGTTGGCCGCGCTCGCCGCGCAGGCCGTGACCGAGGCGCCGCATTGCGCGGCGAGGTAGCCCTGGATCTGGCTTTGCGCGTTGGCGAAGGTGCCCGGCAGGTTCACCGCCGTGCCGGTGGCGGCCGCGTTGTTGACGTAGAGCGGGTTGGTGAAGGCCTGGGCGAGGTCGTAGGTCGCCAGCGCCCGGCCGCCGATGATGTCGAGCGGGTAGTGGACGCCGAGCACGATGCGGCTGTTGCCGTACTCGGAGGCGCGCAGCACCATGCTCTGGTATTGCTGCGGCACCAGCATGCCGATCAGGATCGAGTCCGTATAGGCGTAGGTGGTGTGGCCGCTCGGGAAGGACGGGTTGGTCGACAGTCCGCTCAGGGCCGTCGGATCGAACTTGTTGAGGCGGTCGGGCGCGACTTGCACCGGCCGCGAATCGCCGTAGACGTTCTGGCCGGCCTGCGTGTTCGAGACGCCGTAGGCCGTGTCGTAGACGCTGTTGCGGGTGTTCGGCAGACCGTTCGCCGTCGGCAGCGTGTAGCCGGCGGGCGCGACGGCCGGCACAGGCACGTAGCCGGCCGGCGTCGTGCTCGGGTTCGTCGCCGCGCCGTTGGCGAAGTAGTTCTTGGCTACGCCGAGATCGCCGCCGGTGACGTTGTAGGTGCTGGCCAGCAGGTTCACGACGCCGCCGAGCGGGCCACCGGTGCCGGCCGCGACGCCACGCTGGTAGATCGGGCCGAGCTGCGTGCCGAGGCCGCCCACCGCTTGGATCGGGGTGATGCCGTTGATCGGGGTCTGCGCCGGCAACCCGCCGGCGAGGTTCGCCGCGACGCCGTAGGTTCCGAGGCCAACCGACGAGAGGTTGTTCGCGGCCGAGCCAGGCAGGTTCTTGTCGCTGATCGCAAGCTGCTGCTGGGCGAGACTCGCGCCGGCGTTGATCGCGATCACCTGCGCGAGGTTGCCCTGCAGCGTGGCCCGGCCCGTCGCGTCGGCGTTGAGCGACAGGAACGGCGAGAGCAGGTTCAGCACGTTGACGTTGGAGGCGGTGGTGTTGGCGGTCTGCGCCCGGGCTGCGCCCGCACCCATCGTGCCGGCGAGGATCGCCGCAATCGAAACGCTGGTCTTGAAGAGCATCGGTCGGTTCCCCCTCGATCGATCGGAGCTTGGCCGTCGCCGATGCGGTTAAGGGAGAATCACGTCCTGCGCCTCGTCATAATCCAGTCATGATTTTTCTTGCCTCGGCCCGTTGTATGCTTGCAACTGTTGATTAGCCGCGACATTTTTAGGCGACAAAAGATAACCTAAGCTCCCATCGTTCGCGTCACGGGGAAGCATGACCTCGAATGGCCGGCAGATTCAGGCCGCCTCCCCCGCCGCCGGCGGCGCGAACTGCCACTCGCGCGAGACCTTGCCCACCGCCTCGTGCAGCGTCGCGAGGCCGGCATCGGCGGCGACGCCGGCGGTGGCGAGGTGGCGGCGGAAGGCGCGGGCGCCGGGGCGGCCGTTGAACAGGCCGAGCATGTGCCGGGTGAAGGCGTGCAGCCGCAGGCCCGCTTCGAGACCCTCGGCGATGGTCGGCGCGAACAGGTCGATGGCGGCAAACGGGTCGGCGGCCGGGGCCGGCTGGCCGAAGATCAGCGGGTCTACGTCGAGCAGGATCGCCGGGTCGGCATAGGCGGCCCGGCCGACCATGACGCCGTCGACCCCATCCAGCAGACCGAGCGCCTGAGCGACGTCTGCGACGCCGCCGTTGAGGGCGATCGGCAGGTCGGGGCGCCCCGCCTTCAGCCGGGCCACGCGTCCGTAATCGAGCGGCGGGACGTCGCGGTTCTCCTTCGGCGACAGGCCCTTCAGCCAGGCTTTTCGCGCATGCACGACGAGGCCGTCGACGCCGGCCGCGGTGACGGCCGCGACGAGGGCGTCGAGGGCGGCTTCCGGGTCCTGGTCGTCGACGCCGATGCGGCATTTCACCGTGACCGGCACCGACACCGCCGCCTTCATCGCGGCGACGCAATCGCCGACGAGGGCCGGCTCGCGCATCAGGCAGGCGCCGAAGCGGCCCTCCTGCACCCGGTCGGACGGGCAGCCGACATTGAGGTTGATCTCGTCGTAGCCGAAATCCGCGCCGATCCGGGCCGAGGCCGCCAGCGCCGCCGGATCCGACCCGCCGAGCTGCAGCGCGACGGGGTGCTCGGCCCCCGAAAAACCGAGCAGCCGCTCGCGGTCGCCGTGCAGCACGGCACCGGTGGTGACCATCTCGCTGTACAGCCGGGCGCGCGCCGAGAGGACCCGGTGGAACGACCGGCAGTTCCGGTCGGTCCAGTCCATCATCGGGGCGACGGAAAAGCGCCAGCCGTCGAGGGCGCCGCCGGTTGCGAGGCTGTCGGTCACGTCGGTCATGGATCCGGGCTGAGCCACCTGCGGCCTTGGGCGCGTCGTCGGGAACGGCCGGTCGCGTACCACGCGCGGGCGGCCGCCAAAAGGGACGGGCTCGCCGGAGGGTCGTGCGCCGGCCGGCGGTTCAGGGCATCGCCGCGATCTCGTCGAGCCGGTCCGCCATGCGCCGGCCGCTGGCGCGATGGCTCATCCGCGTCGCGAGGTCGGCGCGGGCCGCCGCGCCCAGCGCCTGCCCGAACGCCCGGTCCTCGTAGAGACGGCGCATCTGCGCGGCGGCATGGTCGCGCGATGGCTCGGCCCAGCGCAGCCCGCGCGGATAGGGCGGCAGATCCCGGTCGAGCGTCACGAGACGGGACTCGACGAGCAGGGCGTTGCCGTCGTCCATGAAGTCGAGGTTTCCCGAGTAGCGCGTCGCGATCGTGGGCTTGCCCAGCAGCATCGCCTCCGCCATCGACAGGCCGAGGCCCTCGCTGCGATGCAGTGAGACGTAGGCGTCGCAGGCCGCCATCAGGGCAAGCGTCTCGTGCCGCGTAAAAGTCGCGTCGATCAGGATCACGCCCGCCTCCTGCGCGGCCTGGAGCAACCGGGCGAACGCCTCCGGATGCTCGCGGCCGAACGCGGTCTTGATTACGAGCTTCGCCCGATCGTCCGGGCGAAACGCCTGCCGGAAGGCCGCGATCAGGCCGAGCGGATTCTTGCGCTCCATGACGCTCGTCATGTGGAACGTGAACAGGAACAGGCAGTCGCCCTCGGGCAGGCCGAAATGCGCGCGCGGCAAGGGTTGAAACTCCGGGAGCTCGACGCCTGGGCTCAGCACCCGCACGGGCTGACGGAACGTCCGTCTCAGGCCCTCGGCGACGAATTCGGTTGCGGTCCAGAACTCGTCGCAATCGAGCGCCGCGCGATTCCAGTCCGGCGGCAGGGCGTCGAACTCCCAGTACCAGTAGCCGATCCGGTAGGTCCGCGCCTCGCGCGGCCGCAGCCCCGCGCGGGCATAGGCCTCGCTGAACAGCGGCTGCGGCTGCACGTGGACGATGGTCGTCTCGAAGACCTCGGAGCCCGTGAGCCGCGGCGTGATCGGCTCGTCCGTGGCGAAGCGGATCGGCACGTCGCGCAGGCTCAGCGGCACGCCGTTGAGGCGCAGACCCGCGACCATGCTCTCGGCCGAGATTCGCAACCCGGACGGGTAGGAGAAATGGCCGAGGACGTTGACACCGCCCTTGCGAAGCTCCGGCGCGAGGGCGGAGACGTCCCGCGTCCGCGCCCATTCGCGCGCGACGAACGGCAGGCCCGACCGGCGTGTCGACAGATACTGCAACAGGGCCTGCGCCTGCGATCCGTCGGTCAGCGCATCGGGAAAGGCGGCGCGCCAGTCCGGATGCGTGGCGAGGCCCAACCGGACCTGCTCCGCATCGCTCGCCGTCGCGGGCTCGCAGGGCGCGAACAGCCAATCCGAGGTGATGCCGTAGGTCGCGCTAACCCATTGCACGAGATCGACGATGCCGAAGACGCTGCCGCCGTCGGGGACCGCCGCCTGCCAGAGCGGCGTGATCGCCCAGGTCTCCTGGAGTTCGTCGAGCGGCGTCTCGGCGCAGGCGAGCAGGAACCACCAGACCTCCTCCAGCGTGAGGAGCCGGGCCGCGACCGCCTCGAAGAGCCGCCGGCAGGTAGCCGGCCGGCCGTTCGGCAGGAGGAAGAGCGGTTCCTCGGCGCGAAACGCGGCGTCGTAGGTGAGGTACTGGCGAGCGCGGGCGCCGGGATCCGTCGCGAAGGCCGCCGCAATGCCGGCGGCCTGGGTGTCCGACAGGCGCAGGATCGCGATCCCCTCCGTCCCGACCCACTCGGCGAACCCGCCTCCCCTCCCCGCGCCGAGCGCGCGCGGAAAGCGGGCGCGAAGATCCGGCCGCCGCCGCAGGAGTTCGATGAGGATCCGGGCGCCGGATGCGCCATCCTGCGTGCCGCCCCACGCCACTGCGCTCCAGGGCAAGCCCGCGGCCGCCGCCACGGCCCCGTCGTCGAACAGGTCGAGCGGCTGGGCGACATCGGGCGGACGCGCCAGCCGCGCGATGCCGCGCGGCAGGTCGAGCGTTCCGAGTTCCGGCCAGTGCTCGCGCAGGCGCGGCGCGGCGCTCCGGGCGTCCAGGGCGGGATGCAGGAACGGATCCTCCGCGATCCCGAGGGCGCGCAGGCGTTCCGCCAGAAGCACCCGATCGGCCGCGGCTTCGGCATCATCCGGCGAAGCCTCCGCCTGGATGAGGACGGCCCCGGCGGCATAGACGGTTCGGAAGCCGGCTCGGGCGGCGTCGAGACAGAACGGGATCGCGGCGCAGACGGTCAGAAACCGCTCGTCGTATCCGCCGACGCGGTCGAACACCGCCCGGGACACGAGCTGGCAGGCCCCCGACACCGCGGCGACATTCCGCTCGATGTCGGGCGAGCCGAAGACGCCCCATTCGCCCGGCGCGGCGCCTTCGAAGACGGGCGCGCAGAGCTCCCGCAAGCCGAGGCCGATGCCCGCCTCCCGGATCCCGCCGTCGGACGCGAGCAGCTTCGGACCGACCACGCCGACGCCCGCACCGAGGCCATGCCGCACCAGTTCGTCCAGCCAGCCGCTCGCGACGACCGTGAGATTCGAGCCGAGGAAGAGAAGGAACTGCCCTCGCGCGACCGAGGCGCCGAGGTTGCACGCCCTCGCAGGGGTGAGGCTTCCGTCGAGGGGGACGAACCGGATCGGCCGGTCGGCCGGGCGTTCGCAGGGCGCTTCGGTCTCCGATGCCGCCGATCGGTGGCCGACGACGACGATCTCGATGTCTGGGTAATCGGTCCCGTGCAGGAGGCTGTCGATACGGTTTTGCAGGGTGTCGGCGGCGGCGGCATGCGCGATCACGACGGAGACGAGCGGACGGACCGGCAGCGTCCAGGCGGCGTGGAACGTGCCGTCGCCGCGCGACGCGATCCGCGGTGCGTCCGCCCGGTCCGCCAGATGCGCTGCAAGAACGCGTTCGTAGTCGGCGCGATGGCTCAGGGCGCGAACGCGGTCGAATCTGTCCGGTTCGGTTCGCCGGCAAAGAACGACGGGCACCCGGTCGATCCGGCCGGCGCGGGCCGCGGCGGCGAGGTTGAGTCTCCATTCCGCTGCAGCGCCCGCCGACGGATCGGGGCGGGCCGCGCGCGCGATGTCGCGCCGGATGGCCGTGAGGCGCCCGAAGTAATTGTAGGCCCGGAGCAGGTCCGGCGACCAGCCGGGCTTCAATTGCGGCGTCGCCGCATCGGCCTCGCCCGAGGTCTCGTCGCCGTAGACGATGTCGGATCCCTCGCGGGCGAGATGACCAGCGAGCGTGGCGAGCGCGCCGTCCAGCACGATGTCGCCCGGATCGAGCAGGACGACGTAGGCGTTGGCCGCCGCATCGAGCGCGACGCCGAGGAAGGCCGCATCCGGCACGGCCGACACCGTGCGGACCGGGAGGAGCTGCGTATCGCTGCGCCCGGCGATGACCTCGACGACGGCATCGCCCTGGCGCGTCAGGCTCTGCAGGGTCCGGTCGCGCGCGGCCTGCGGGCCGTCGAACAGGATGACGCTGAAGCTGACGGATTCGAGAGCCGCTCCGCCCGGCGGGCCGGAGGCAGGCAGGGCCGGACCGACGAAGGGCCCCGCCTTCGCGCCGTGTTCGAGGTAGTGCAGTAGGGCGTTGCCCCGGCCGTCGGCGAGGCTGGGATGGGCAGCGAGATAGAGCCGCGTGTCGAAGTCCGGGCCAGCAGGCCGCCCCTCGCCTGCGCCGGATCTCAGGAAATGATCGAGCGGGTCCTGCCCCGAGGCGGCGACGTCCGGATGGCGGTCCAGATACCAGGCGGCATCGAACAGCCCCGAGCACTCGATGATGCGCCGCGCCCGCAACCGCTCACGACGCCTGCGTCGCCCGGCACCGAACGGGAGCAGCCTGCCGATCATCCCGATGTGCGATCTCCTGCGTCGGCCGCCCGCAACCCGTTCGATCGATACGGATCACATGGCCGGAATCGCGTAGACGAACCCGGCCGGCCTGCATAGCCGGGGATGGCCCCCTGCCCGAAGCCGGCGGGGGAAGCCGATAGAGCAGTTTTCGTGATCTCCGATCCACGGAAGCTGCTCTATCTCTATGAGTGGTCGCATTTTCTTCACGCGAACCGGAAGCCACTTCGCTCGAAAATGCTCTAGACCGGCTCCTTGACCAGCGCGTCGAGGGCCTGGGGCAGGCCGCGCCAGGACAGGGGAATGGCGACGTCCTGTCCGCCGGCATTCTTGAAGACGATGCGGCCGGGCTCGTTCGCGGCGCGCCAGCGCTTGAGGGCGTCGTCCTTGGCGGCGGCGTCGGCGACGCAGGCGCCGGGAAGGCAGCGGCGCCAGACCAGTTCGTAGCCGCCGGTGTCCTTCTCGTCGGAGAGCAGGCGCACGCTGCTCGGGAAGGCGACGTTCGGGGGCAGCAGCACCGTGATCTGAAGCGGCTCGCCGGCGCCGGCGCGGCCGATGGCGATCTGGGCGATGGGCTGGTTCTGTCCCTGGACCTGCATGGACTGGGCGACCTCGCAGACCCGCACCGGCTTCTCGGCCGACCCGCCGCGCTGGCAGCGCAGGACCCAGTCGCCGAAGCTCGCCGTGGTCGCGCCGGGCTCGTTCGGGACGGGCTTGGCCGGCGGCGCAGCGGCCGGCTTGGCCGTCTCTCCGGCGACCGGTCCCGACAGGAGGGCGGCGATGACCGCGGCCGTGGCGGCGAGGCCGAGGCCGGCCTTCCAGGGCATCGTGACGGGACGGATCATGACGGCAGGCCTTTCGGCAGGGATGTGAGATCGCGAAGGGTGTGGGTCGAACGGCCACACACGGCAAGCAGGATCCGGGGATTCCGCTTGCCGTGCGTGGCCGTGGTGTCGGTCGCCGCGGTCTCAGAACCGGTAGGTGAAGTTACCCTTCACGCCGTGGTCCTGTGCGCGCTGGCCGACCTGGCCGGTATAGTTCACGCCGAGCGTCGTGCTCGGGGCCATCTGCCAGTCGATTCCGGCCTGCGCCACCAGCGCGTCGCGGTCGATCGGGATGCCGGCCGAGACGAATTGCTGGCCGCCCGCGAAGGCGAGGAGCGCCGAGGGCACCACGTCGCCGTAGGCGCGACGGTAGCCGACGAGCGCCCGGACCATGATCGGCATGTCGGTGGCGAACACCTCCGAGAGGCGGCCCTCGGCGCGCAGGCCGACGGTCGAGGTCGCGAGGTCGTAGTCACGGCCCTGTGCCGTCAGCGCCGAAGCGCCGCCGGTCTCGCTGAAGCCGTCGCGGCCGAGGCGGATCGCGGCGCCGCCGATGAAGGGCTCGAAGTAGCTCGCCGCCGTCCCGACACGGTAGCCGACCTCCGCGAAGCCCTGGGCGGTGGTGCCGCCGTAGCGGGCGCCCGCGTTCTCGGAGAAGCCGGCGAAGGTGACAGCGCGGCGCGTCGTCAGGCTGTTGCCGCCATAGGTCGCGCCGAGGCGCAGCTGCAGCGGGCTCTGGGCTCCGAGCGGGCCGCCGGCATAGAGCGCACCGTAGCCGCTCTCCACCGTGCCGGACGAGAGCCGCCCGGTGATGTCGAGGTTGGTGAAGCTGTAGCCGCCGGCAGCGCCCACCCGCCAGTCATTCTCCACCCGCGCGTCGGCACCGAGGACGAAACCGCTGGTCTGGCGGGCGAGCCGGGCGGCGTTGCCGTCGGTGGCCGTCGAGCCGAAGGAGCCGAAGCCCTGGCCCCAGACCGCGACCGGGTTCGGATCGACGAGACGGGTCGGGATCGCCGCGAGCGTCGGAGTCCGGCCCGGGACGTCGGCCGTGTAGGCTCCCGGCAGGGTAGTGCCCGGCGCGAAGCGCTGGCCGATGCCCAGGTTGTTGCCGCCGAAGCCGCCGGCATCGCCCCAGCGCAGCCGGTCGAGCACCGCCTCGCGGACGAGGAAGGCGTTCTCGAACTGCGCCGTGACCGCACTCGCGTGGATCTCGCCGGACAGCGCGTCGAAGGCGACCCGCGATTGCGGCGCCGAGAGCACGGCGATGGCGTCGTAGAGCCGCGCACCGACCCCCGTCGCCTGCGCCGCATTCGCGACGTTGCCCTGGTTGCGCGACTGCGCCGTCGTGCCGAACTGCAGGTCGTTGCGGGCGAGGCGGAGGTAGGCGTCGTTGGCGTCGTAGGTCAGGAACGGCGTCAGGTAGGCGAAGTTCGAGGTGACGCCCGCGAACCGCCCGGTGAGGCCGCCGGCCGCGCTGAGGATCGTGTAGCTCGTGGTCGGGTTGTAGAGCCCTGCCTGCGCCGTGACCTGCACCGTGCCGCCCTGGAGCGTGGCGGTGCCGGTGGCGGCGATGCGGTCGGACTGGCCGGCCGCCGTGGCGTCGACCTGGTAGAGCGACTGGGCCGCGAACAGCACGTTGCCCGCGACACGCAGGGTGCCGACCGCGCCGGGAGCAGCGCCCGGTGCGACCGCACTGCCGGCATTCGCCACGATCCCGCCGACCGTGCCGGTACCGCCGAGCGTCGCGGCATTCGCCACGGTGACGACGGAGTTGGCGAGGCCCCCGTTGACGCTGAGCCGCCCGGTCGCGACCGTGGTGGCGCCCGAGAGGGTGCCGGTCCCGGTATAGGTCAGGGCGCCTGCGCCGCGCTTCACGAAGCGGCCGGTGCCGTCGATGGCGCTGCCGAGGGTGGCGTCGTTGGCCTGATCGACGATCAGGTCGCTGTTGTTGGTCACCGGGCCGTTGCCGAGGCCGGCCGCGGCGGCGACGATCGTGCCGGCGTTGACGATGGTGCCGCCGGTGTAGGTGTTGGTGCCGGTCAGCGTCAGGCTGCCCGTGCCGTTCTTGGTGAGCGAGGTCGCCGCCGCCCCGTCGGCGATCATGCCGGCGTAAGCCGTCGAGCTGTTGTCGCCGTTCGTGGTCAGGGCGCCGTTGCGCAGGGTCGCCGCAGCGTTCGTGCCCGAGAGCGAGCCGACGGTGAAGGCCGTGCCGCCGAGATTGAGCGTGCCGTCGTTGACGAATGTCGTGACACCGGTGAGAGCGCCGGTGAGGGCGAAGCTCGCGCCCATTCCGTTCGAGACCGCGCCGACGATCTGGCCCGAGGCCTGGACGCTGCCGGTGTTGGCGACGCCGCCGTTGAGCACGCCGGAGGTGGCGAGCGTCCCGGCATTGGCGAACGGGCCGGTGGTCGTGGTCCAGGTGCCGGTGTTGGCGACGCTGCCGCCGGCATCGTTGCGGCTGTCGCCGCGCCACTGGCCGGCATTGCTCACGCCGCCGGTGTTGGCGGTGAGGTTGCCTGTCCAGATTCCGGTGGCGCTGTTGGAGATGCTGCCCGACGCCGCGTTACTCACGTCGGCGTTGTAGGCGCCGTCGTTGACCACGCTGCCGGTGTTGGCCAGCGCGTCGGTGATGGTGCCGCCCTGCGCCACCCGGATCGAGCCCGAGTTCACGATCCCGGCCGGCGCCGTGAGGCTGCCGCCCGAGGCCACCGTCAGGCTGCCGGCATTGGTGAGCAGGCCACCGAGGCCGTAGGCGCCCGTGCCGGTCACCGCGAGGGTCGCGCCGCCCGCATTGGCGAAGGTGCCGTTGCTCGCCACAGTGCCGGAGATGGAGACGGTTCCGGCGTTGTTGGCGATGGCGCCGTCGATGCGGCCGGCTGAGGCCGTCACCGTTCCGGTGTTGGTCAGGCCACCGTTGATCGCGCCGGAGGTGGCGAGGCTGCCGCTGTTCGAGACGCCGCCACTGACGGTGCCGGTGTTGGTGGCGCTGCCGCTGTTGGTCAGGCTGCCAGCGACGCTGCCGGCGTTGGTGAAGCCCGCCGCGTTGTTGACCGATCCGGCGAGGCTGCCCCCGGATGCGACCGTCAGCGTGCCAGCCTGGATCGCGGTCAAACCGGTGAAGCCGTTGGCGCCCGACAGAGTGAAGCCGCCGCTGCCGGTCTTCACCACACCGCCCGTGCCGGAGATCGTACCGGCATAGCTCGTCGTGGCGTTGCTGCCGCCGGTGGTGAGGGTGGCCGAACCCAGCGTGACGCTGCCGGCGCCGGCCAGCGAGGCCACGGTCTGGTTGAACCCGTTCAGGTCCATCCGGCCGGTGCTGGCGACGGTCACGGCGGAGGCTGCCGAGAGGGCGTTCACCGCCCCCGCCTGCAGGGTGCCGGCCGAGACCGTGGTGGCGCCGGCATGGCTGTTGGCGCCCGAGAGCGTCAGGGTGCCGGTGCCGGCCTTGGTCAGCGCAGTGGCGCCACGGATGGTACCGGCGTAGCTCGACGAGGTGTTGTCCGATCCAGCCAACAACGTGCCGCCACCGACGATGCTGGCCGCCGCCGTCGTGCCCGAGAGCGAGCCGACGCCGAGGCCGTTGCCGCCGAGATCGACGGCGCCGTCGTTGGTCAGGCGGCCGACACCGGTGAGCCCGCCGACGACGTTGAGCCTCGCGCCGGCATGGTTGCTGACCGCACCGTTGATCTGGCCCTGGGCGTTGACGGTGGCGTTGTTTGCGAGCGTGCCGTTGACGACACTCGTTGCGGCGTTGGTGTTGAAGGTTCCGGCGAGGATCGTGGCGCCGCCGTTGATGGTGCCGGTGTTGGTGCTGGTGCCGGCCGTGTTGGTCAGGCCGCCGCCGACGGTGCCCGCGTTGGTGAAGGTCGCCGCGTTGACGACCGCGGAGGCGACCGAACCGCCGGCCGCGATGGCGAGCGTGCCAGCCGAGACCGTGGTGGTGCCGGCAAAGGTGCTGGCCCCGGTGAGCGTCAGGCTGCCGTCGCCGAGCTTGCGCAGGCCGATCGTGCCGCCGGTTGCGGTCAGCGTGTTGGCGATGGTGACTCCGACGCCGCTGTCGACGTTCACGAAGCTCTGGGTCGGCGTGAGCACGTCACCCGCCAGGTTGAGCGTGCCCGGCCCGCCGAGGCGGTAGCCGTCGGTGACGAACTGCAGGCCCTGCAGGTTCTGCGCACCGGCGACCGTCACCGTACCGGCGCTGCCGCCGAAGATGCCGACGCCCGAGCGCCAGACGTCGTTGACCTGACCGGCCGGCAGCGTGGTCCAGTTGGTGCCCGCCGCGCTCCAGGTGCCGGTGCCGCCCTGGCCGCCGGCGGTGGCGCCGGTGCTGTCGGCGCCGTCGAAGTACTGCACCGACTGGTTGCCGTTGGTGAGCAGCACGTTCACCTGCGTCGGGATGTTGGTGTAGACCAGCGCCGTGGAGCCCGCCGTCGGCGTCGTCACCGTGCCGAACGTGCCGGAGAGCGCGCCGTCGTAATTGTAGATCCGGTAGGCGCCCGAGACCGGGGCGGTTGCGGCATTCGTCGCAGCGACGAGGCTGAGCGTACCGCCGAGCTGCAGGTTGCCGCCGACGGCGATCAGGTCGTTGCTAATGCCGCCGACGACGCCCCGTGCGCCGAGCTCGAACAGCGAGGTCGCGCCGGCATTGAGCGTGTAGTCGCCGTTGACCGTGAGCGTGCCCGGCGAGTTGCCGGCCGAGACCGTGCCGCCGTTGACGACGACCGAGCCGGCGATGGTGCCCGTGCCGTGCAGCGTGCCGTTGGCGTTGACGTTCACGACCGCCGTGTTGCCGGCCGTGTCGCCGAAGACGCCGTCGATCGCGAGAATGCCGCCGTCGATGGTGGCGGTCATGCCGGCGAGCGGCGCGGCCGTCTGGCCGGTGAGGGTCCAGGTGCCGGCATCCAGCTTGTTGAACGTTCCGGCTCCGCTGACGGAGCCGAGGGCGAGCGTGCCGGCCGCGCCGTTGGCCACCGTGCCGTCGCCCGCGCCGCGCAGGGTCAGCGTGTTGGTGCCGCCGCCGAGGTCGATCGTGCCAAAGGCCGCCGCCGCGAGGGTGCCGGCGTTCTGGAGACGCACGCCGTCGGTGTTCACGACGCCGGAACCGGCCGTACCGGTGCCGGTATAGAGCGCGACGGTGTCGTCGCCGCCGCTCAGCGCGATGACGCCGGTGGTCGAGCCGGCGTAGAGGTTGGCCGTGACCGTGGCCAGATCGGTTCCACTACGGTCGTAGGCATAGATGCCGCCGGAGCCGCCATTCGTGGTGCGGGTCGAGTTCAGCGTTCCATAGTTCTCGATGGTGCCGGAGCCGCCGGCGAACTGCACGCCGTAGCCGAACTGCGCGCTCGAGCCACCGGTGAAGGTGCCTCCCGTGGCGTTGACGATCGTCCCGCTGCCGCTGACGGCGGCGATGCCCGAATTGACGCTGCTGGAGATCATGCCGGCGTTGCGGATGTCGAACGTCGATGACGTCACGATGCCGTCGCTGCTCGGCGAGGCGATCGTCCCGGCGTTGCGCAGGACGAGCGCTCCGGCGGAACGCAGGGCATTGCCGCCTCCCTGGATCAGGCCGCCGGTCTGGTTGATGACGGTGCCGCCCTGCCGCAGATCGACGCCTGCGACGCCGCCCGGTGCGATGGTCCCGTCTTCGTTGAGCGTGCCGGAAGCGATCGTGCCCGCATTGGCAACCTGGTCGCCGACGTTCGAGCCGACGACAGCGTACTGGCCGACGATCGTGCCTCCCAACGCGTTGCCGAGTGTCAGCACGCCGCCGCCATCGCTGCCGACGCCGTAGCCGTTTCCGGACATCGTGCCGTTCTGCCCGTAGATCACGCCGGTACCGTTATTCGTGACGGTGAGCGCACCCGTGCCGTGCTGGGTCACGCCATCGTAGCCGTTGCCGCGGATCAGGCCGGAATTGGTGACGGCGAGCGCCGCCGGGACGGCGGACTGGACCTGTATGACGCCGCTGAAGCCGCCCACGATCTGCGCGCCCGCCGCGTTGACGACGGCGGTGTCGGCGCTCGTGCTCGTCAGGATCGCGTCGCTCGAGGCGTTCACGGAGCCCTGGTTGGTGAACGTGCCGCCGCCCGCGAGCGAGACCGAAGGGGCGGCAGAATAGCTGCCGCTCAGCGTGACGTTCGAGGCATCCGCGACGGTGAAGCCGCCGGTCTGGCGCAGCGCGCCGAACAGCGTGATGCTGTCGTTGGCGCCGGTCGCGCCGTTTACGGTGAGCGCACCGGCGCCCGAGACGGCGTTGCCGAAGGCCAGCGTGCCGGTGCGGTTCAGCGCCAGGGTGGTGCCGCCTGCGACGGTGACGGCCGAGGCCGCTGCGAGCGAGCCGGTCGCGCCGCCGTTGCCGACCTGCAGCGTGCCGGCATCGATCGCCGTCGCGCCGGCATAGGTGCTCGCGCCGGTCAGGGTCAGAGTGCCGGCGCCGAGCTTGGCGAGGCTGCCGCCCTGCGAGGCTAGGCCGGTGGCGTAGGTGACGTTCCGGCCGTTGGTGTCGACGCGGTAAGCCTGGCCGTCGGCCGTCGAGAAGCGGCCGGAATAGTCGGCGGCGTTGGCCGCGCTGTATTGCAGCGTGCCGCCGGTGAAGGCGAGCGTGCCGGCGGTGCCGAGCGCGTTGGCGCCGCCCGCGTTCAGCGTGCCGGCGGCGAGGATGGTGCCGCCGCTGTAGCCGCTGTTGCCGGTGAGCGTCAGCGTGCCGGCGCCGAGCTTGGTCAGCCCGACCGTCGCCGAACCGACCAGCGCGCTGCCGATCGTCGTGGCGACGTTGGCATCGACGGTGATGAAGCTGTTGGTGTCGGCGTTGAAGGGGTTGCCGCCCAGGTTGAGCGATCCGCCGGTGAGGGCGTAGCCGGTCGTGGTGAACTGCAGGCCCTGGATGTCTTGCGTGCCGGCCACCGTCACGGTGCCGACCGTGCCCCCGAAGATGCCGACGCCCGAGCGCCAGACATCGTTGACCTGACCGCCGGGCAGCGTGGTCCAGTTGGTGTTGGCGGTATTCCAGGTACCGGTGCCGCCCTGGCCGCCGGCGGTGGCGCCGGTGGTGTCGGCGCCGTCGAAGTACTGCACCGACTGGTTGCCGTTGGTGAGCAGCACGTTCACCTGCGTCGGGATGTTGGTGTAGACCAGCGCCGTGGACCCGGCGCTCGGCGTCGTCACCGTGCCGAACGTGCCGGCGAGCGTGCCGCCGTAATCGTAGAGCCGGTAGGCGCCGGAGACCGGAGCGCTGGCGGCGTTCGTTGCGGAGACGAGGCTGAGCGTACCGCCGAGCCGCAGGTTGCCGTCGACTCTGATCAGGTCGTTGTTCGCTCCGCCGACGACGCCCGCCGAGCCGAACTCGAACAGCGAGGTCGAGCCGGCATCGAGCGTGTAGTTGCCGCCCACCGTCAGCGTGCCCGGCGAGTTGCCGGCCGAGACCGTGCCGCCGCTGCCGACGACGACCGAGCCGGCGATGGTGCCGGTACCGTGTAAGGTACCGTTGGTGTTGACGTTCACGATCGCCGTGTTGCCGGCGGTGTCGCCGAAGGTGCCGTTGACGGCCAGGGTGCCCGCGGTGACGTTGGCCGTGCCGGTGAATTGGGCCCCCGTGCCGTTGATGCCGGTCAGCGTGGTCGTGCCGTTGCCGGTCTGGGCGAGTGTGCCCGAGCCCGTGACGAGGCCGCCATAGGTGTAGGCGTCACTCCGGGCGATCGCGAGCGTGCCGCCGGCGGTGGCGACGTTGCTGAAGACGGTCCCGTCCGCGTTCTGGCCGATCCGGCCGCCGTTGCCGATCTGGAGCGTGCCGCCCGAGACCGTGGTGGCGCCGGTATAGGTGTTGGCGCCGCTGAGCGTCAGCGTGCCCGTGCCGGTCTTGGTCAAGGCGCCGTTGCCGCCAGGGCCGATGTTGCCTGCGAACGTATCGGCGGTGCCGTTACGCCCTGTCGTCAGAACGGTGCCGGCTGCGAACGTTACGATCGAACCTGCCGCGGTGCTGTTCAACGAACCGACCTCGGTCGATTGCTGCAGCCGAAGCTCAGGGGTTCTCGTGCCCGATAGTGTGACCGCTGCTGTGTTTGCGATGCCGGCACCATTGCCGACATTGAGGATCGCGGTGCTGAACCCGCTCTCGACGCTGACGGTGTTCGAGCCCAGGATCGACCCATTCATGCTCAGGATCGCGAAACCGGAGGCGGTGTCACGCACGGTGGTCGTGCCGGTGTAGGCATTGGTGCCGCCGAGCGAGAACTGGTTGCCAGTTCCCTGAACGACGAGATTGCCGGTGCCGGTGATGGCGCCGCCGTAGCCCGTGCCCCCCGTGCGGGTGGTCAGCGTGGCCGAGCCGAGCGAGACCGTGGTGCCGGCACTGCCGCTGAGTGCGCCGATCGACTGGTTGAAGTTGTTCAGGTCGAACGTGCCGCCGTTCACGGCGACGGCGCTCGCGGTGCTGATGACGTTGGCCGCGCCCGCCCGCAGCGTGCCGGCCGAGACCGTCGTGGCGCCCGAATAGGTGTTGGCGCCCGACAGCGTCAGTGCGCCGGCGCCGGCCTTGGTCAGGCCGACCGTGCCGGAGCCGTTCCGGATCGTGCCCGCGAAGGCCGTCGTGGCGCCGTTGCCGCCCGCGGTCAGCGTCGCCGCGCCGGCCGTGCCGCTGGTCACGACCGATGTCGTCGCGGCGCTCGCCAGCGAGCCGACCGCGTTGCCGGTTCCGTCGAGGTCGAGCGTGCCGGTGCCGTTCAGGGTGTAGGCCGAACCCGCCGAGAAGCCGTTGGCCGCCCCCGCGCGCAGGATCGAAGCCGTACCGACCGTTGTGGCGCCGGTATAGGTGTTGCCGGTGGAGATCGTGGTGCCGGCGGTCGTCGCCAGCGTGGCGCCTCCGGCGATCGTGCTGACCGTGCCGCCCGTCGAGGCGATCGCGCCGGTGAGCGTGCCGTTGGTGATCGTGCCGCCCGCCAGGGCGACGGCGTTGACCGCCTCGGCGAAGCCGCCGAGGTCCAGCGTGCCGCCCGTGTTCACCGTCGTGGCCGAGGCCGCCGCGAAGGCGTTGTTCGCGCCGGCCAGCAGGGTGCCGCCGTTGATGGTGGTCGCGCCGGTATAGGTGCTGGTGCCGGCGAGCGTCTGCGTGCCGGTGCCGGCCTTGGTCAGGGCGAGCGGACCGCTCCCATCCTGGATGGTGCCGGTGAACGTGTCGGATCCGTTGGCGATGCCGACCGTCGTCGTCCGCGTGCCATTGAACCCGCCCCGCAGCGTCCCGGCGCCGGTGAGCCGGTCGACGACGATGGCGCCTTCGACGCCGTCGAAGGTCGCACCTGAGGCGATGTTGAGGCTGCCCTTGTTGTCCGTCCAGATGCCTTGACCGCTGGAGCTGCCGTTGACGCTTCCGGCCTGCACGTCGAACAGGCCGCCCTGCAGGAGGCTGATGTTCACGTTGCCGGCGTCACCGAGGGCGATGTTTCCGGTGCCCGTCTTCTGGATCCTGCCGTCGCCTGTGAACGTTCCGGCAGCCAGACCGACGCGGTTCGCACCCGTGCTGTTCAACTCGACCACGGCGCCGGAGCTGATCGTCACGGTGCCCGTACCGAAAGCGTTGCCGGTGTTCTGCGCGATCAGGCGACCGGCCTGCACGTTGGTGGTGAGCGCGCCGCCGTAGCCGCCCGTCAGCACGAAGGTGCCGGAATCCTGCTTGTTCAGCGTCGTCAGGCCTGACACGGTCGACATGTTCAGCGCGCCGCGGGCACCGGTCGTGTTGGTGCCGGTCACGCCGTCATAGGTGCCGGTGCCGCCCAGGTTCAGCGTGTTCGAGCCGCCCCCAAGGTTGATACCGCCGACCGTCGCGGCCGCGACCGCCCCGCTGTTCTGCAGCGTGACCGTCGATTGCGCGCCGGTCACCGCATCGGCGTAGGGCGTCGTGACTGCCGCCGCGTTGACCGCACCGGTGTAGAGCGAGACGGTATCGTTTCCGCCGGAGCCGAGGATCGAGCCAGTCGCCGATCCGGCGTAGAGGTTCGCGGTCACTGTCCCATCGTTGACGGCGGTGAGCCCACGTGCCCCGCTGCCGATCGAACCATAGTTGTTCACGGTCATCGATCGGCCGTTGGCTCCGAGGCCGTAGCCGAAAGTGGCGTCCGAGCCGCCGGTGATCGTGCCGCGCGTGGCATTGGTGACGCTCAGCGTCGCCCCAGCGCCGCCCACCGCGATGCCGGAGTTCGTGCTGCTGCTGATCGTGCCGACGTTCAGCACGCTCGAAGCCCCGCCCAGGACGCCGAGGCCGTCGTTGGTCCCGCTGATGGTGCCTAGGTTGGTCAGCGTCAGCCCGGCGTTCGAGGTAATGCCCCGAGCCCCGCCGCCCTGGATCGTTCCACCGGCCTGGTTGAGGACCGCGCCGCCAGCGTTGAGCAACATCGCGTTCGAAGCGCCGGTCGTGGTGGCGGTGTAGACGCCGGTGTTGCTTACCGAGCCGATGCCGATCCTGCCGCTATTGGTGATGGTGGCCGCACCGTTGGCATAGACAGCGGCATTCGCGTCCGTGGTACCGCCGGAAACGATGAGACCCTGGTTGGTGACGGTCAGCAAGCCGCTACCAGTGCCGGTGCCGGCGTTGTACGTCCCGAAGTTGCCGGTGCCGTAGACGATCGAAGCGGTGCCGAGGTTGTTCAGCGTGAACGCGCCGGTGCCGCTCGCCTGCCCGGCGCCTGAGAAGCTCGTCCCCTGGATGCGGCCGTAGTTGTTGACGATCGTTGCGGCACTGCCCGTGTTGTTGATGGCGCTGCCGAATGCGGCCGCGATGAGTGCAGCGGTGTTGGTTGCGCTGCCGTTGTTGATCGTCCCGCCAGCCCCGAGCATGATCCCATCGGATTGAGCCGTTGCGCGGATCGTGCCGTCGTTGGTGATGATCGCGGCGCTGGAGCCGGCGCTGATGATACCGCCGTTTGATCCGGCGATGAGACCGGCCGCCTGGTTGGTGATCGTGCCGCCGTTGTTGAGGTTGACGCCGTTGGAGCTGGTGCCGCCCTGGATCGTGCCGCTGTTGGTGACGCTGCTGCCCGCCCCGACTAGAGCGAGGCCGGAGGCGTTGGCCGCCTGGATCAGGCCGCCGGTGAGGGTGCCGTTGCCGTCGCGCGTGCCGGTGTTGGTGATGTTCCCGACACCCAGCACGGTCACGCCGTCGCTCGCGCCGGTGCTCGTCGTGGTAATGCGGCCGCCGTTGATCAGCGTCAGGTTGCCGTTGGAATAGACGCCGGCGCCCGCGTTATTGTTGGTCGTACCGGTATGCCGGATCGTGCCGCCGAGCTGGTTGATGAGCGTGCCGCCGTTGTCGAAGCGGACCGGGTTGGTCGCCGTCGACTGGATGATGCCACCGTTCTGGTTGGTGATCTGCGTGCCCAGGCCGTTGGCCTCGATGCCGTAACCGAAGCTGGTGCTGCTGCCGCCGGTGATCGTGCCGCTGTTGGTGATCCGCGAGTTCGCACCAGCCAGCACCGACACGAAGTTCGTCGACGAGACCGTGCCGGTATTGTTCAGAGTCAGCGTCGTGCTGCCGTTCTGGATCGTGTTGCTACTCGTGCTGTCGATCGTACCGGCGTTGTTGATCGTGAACGCGCCATTGGCGTTGCTGATCGTGACGGAGCCCGTGCTGCGAATGAGGCTGCCGGCGTTGACGGTGAGCGTGGTGCCCGCCGTCGGCGCGATGGTGGTGCCGGACGTAATGAGGGTACCGGTGGCCCCACCGGCGACGCCGATCGCCAGCGTGCCGCCGGAGATGATCGAGGTGCCGTTGTAGGTGTTGGCGCCGGTGAGCGTCAGCGTGCCGGCGCCAAATTTGTTCAGGCTGCCGTTCGCCGAGGTCAGCGCATTGGCGAAGGTGACATCCCGCCCATTGGTGTCGATGCGGTAGATTTGCCCGGCGGCGGTCGAGAGTCGGCCGGAATAGTCAACGGCGTTGGCTGCACTGTATTGCAGCGCACCGCCGGTGAAGTTGAGCGCGCCGGTGGTGCCGAGCGCCCCCGCGCTGCCGGCATTGAGGGTGCCGGCCGCGAAGGTGGTGCCGCCGGTATAGGTATTGGTCCCCGACAGCGTCAGCGTGCCTGTGCCGGCCTGGGTGAGGTTACCGGAGCCAGTGATCGTGCCCGCGAAGGTGTAGGCGTTGTTGCGGTCGAAGATCAGCGAGGCGTTGTTTGCGACATTGCCGATGATCGAACCGGTGGTGCCGCCATCGCCAATCTGCAGTGCGCCGCCCGAGATCCTGGTGCCGCCGGTGTAGGTGTTGGCGCCCGAGAACGTCTGCGTGCCGGCACCGGTCTTGACGATGGCCAACCCACCCGTGCCGGCGTTGTCCTCGAGCGTCCCGGAGAAGGTGCCGATTCCACCGGCGACGCCGATGGTTGTCGTTCGCGTGCCCTGGAAGCCGCCGGCATACGTCCCGGCCCCGGTCAGCGCATCGATGAAGACCGCTGCTTCGACGGTGTTGACGCTGGCCCCCGCGGCGACGTTCAGGCTGCCCCTGTTGTTGGTCCAGATGCCCTGGCCGGAGCTGCTGCCGCCCAGAGTGCCTTCGCGGACGTTGATCAGGCCGCCCTGCGACAGGCTGATGTTGGTGTTGCCGCCGTTGCCCCCGAAGGTGATAGCCCCGGTTCCGGTCTTCTCGATCGTGCCGGCCCCGTTGAAGGTGTTCGGCGCTATCGTGTACCCGTTGGTTCCCGTGTTGTTCAGCTCGACGGTGGCGCCGGCGCCGATCGCCACGGTGCCGCTGGAGCCGAGGGCGTTGCCGGTGTTCTGCGCGATCACGCGCCCGGCCGAGACTGTGGTGCCGCCCGTGTAGGTGTTGGTGCTGGTCAGGACGAGCGTTCCGGTCCCGAACTGCTGGAGACTGCCGACACCGCCGATGACGTTGGCGATGCGGATGGTCCCGCTCGCATCGTTGTTGATGAGGCCCGTCCCGGCGAAATTCACGCCCGAACCGGTGATCGTGTAGCTCTGGGCATCCGCGTTGAACGTCCAGGCGTTCGGCGCGATCGGGGCCGATACGTTGACAGTCGCAGAGCCGGTGTTGGCGAAGGTGGCCGACTGCCCCGCTCCGATGGGCGCACCGGCAGGGTTCCAGTTTCCATTGGTGTTGTAGTCGCTGGTCGTGCCGTTCCAGGTCTGCGCATGGGCGGGCAAGGCCGCCGTCAGCAGGAGGGATGCAGCCGCCGCCAGCGCCGCGCGCTGCCACTTCCGCCGCCCGACCCGCGCCGCTGGCCGCACCTTGCGCGACCGCAGCGGGTTCGGCCGCGCCAGCAGCGAGGCCGGCGTCTCGATCGCCAGCGCCAGGAGCCGGGCCATCCGCGCCTGCAGCAGCGCGGGCGACGACGGGAGGTGAAGTACGCTCGGAGCCGGCTGCGGCAGGAGCCGGATCCCGACCAGGGCCGTCGAGGCGAGCCAAAGGCTGCGCATCCGATTGACCGCCGACACGGCCGTGCTGTTGACGCTCGACATACTCTGCCCCCTGAGGCGAAATTCGACGGCGCAGCCGCACCCATTGAGGGATTGTCGGCGCGCTCTCATCCGTAGCTGATAGAGGACAGCCGGATCTCGCGCATTGACTGAGCGTCCCAATCTACGGTCGAGTCCGACGGCTGGATTGAAAACCCTATGGCGAGGATTCCGAGACACAGACCCAGCGCACGCCTATGCTGAATTTCGTCTGCTGTTAGACAAAGGCCCTTCGATCCGATCTTTCGAATGACGCCGGATTCCTTGCTTGCGATCTGCGTCGACGACGGTTTGGCGGTCTTGATCGCTTGGGCGTGCAAGAGCTGCCGCGAGGGGATGGTTGCGGTCTGCGGCTCGGCACGGCTCGTCGGGGGCTCGGTTCGCTCTGCCGATCCGCGAGGGGGCGTGAGCGCGGGCGCCGTGCGGGTTCGTCCGGGCGCTGGGATCGGGCCGACGCGCAATCGGCTCGCCGCGTTTCGCATCCTTGCGCGGGCGCGGGTGTTGGCCCCGGCCCTGCCGTGGCCTCGGGGCCCTCCCCTCTCGGGGGCCTGTGACCTCGGTCGTGGGCCGGCGTCGTATGTTCGTGTCGGGCTTGGCGCGGTTCGCTTCGCTTCGCCGACGGTTTACCGGGCGTATTTCGAACGCGTTTATGCCCGTGGGCGTGCGCCTGCGGGCTTGTGGTGCTGCGCTGGTCTGTGGGGGTATTTGGTTGCGGGGGTAGGATTTGAACCTACGACCTTCAGGTTATGAGCCTGACGAGCTACCGGGCTGCTCCACCCCGCGCCGGGTGTCGGGATCCGTGTATGGATCGCGTCGGT
>NZ_VRVE01000034.1:0-39691 GCF_008040035.1 Methylobacterium sp. WL9 | reverse complement strand
CCGGCAGGCGGCAGGCCGCCGCCGAGGCGCGGCAACGCGGCAAGCTGATCCACTCCCTGGTGGAGCACCTGCCGCGGCTGGCGCCGGACAGGCGGACGGACGCCGCCGCCCACTTCGTGGCGGCGCGCGCGCCGTCCATGCCGAAGCCCAAACGGGACGCGCTGGTGGCGGCCTGCCTGCGCCTGTTCGCGGAGCCGGACCTCGCGCCGCTCTTCACCCGGGAGGCCCGGGCCGAGGTGGCGCTCTCGGGCAGCATCGTGCTCGGCGGCGAGGTGCGGCGCGTGTTCGGCCGGGTCGACCGCCTCGCCCTCGACGGCGACCGGGTGCTGGTCTGCGACTTCAAGACCGGCCGCCCGCCGGCCGAGGATGCGCCGCTGCCGGCGGCTGAGGCGGCGCAGATCGCGCTCTATGCAACGCTCCTGCAGACGATCTACCCGGACCGTACCATCGTGCCGATGCTGGTCTGGACCTCCGGGCCGGTGCTGCGCCGGCTCGATCCGGACGAGGTGGCCGCCGCGTTGGCGACCATCGGTTCCGAGGCGGCCTGAGACCCGGCTGCTCGAATTTTCACCGCTGCACGCCGCCCCCCAACGCGTTGAGCGGCAAGGCCTTCGCCTGTCGTCGGCGGCCGTGCCGCCCCTCGAGGATGCAGAGCCGGCTTCGCCTTCTTACGGCCAAGCTGTGGACGACGCTGCGCTCCGGGCGGTAAAAAGGACCGCCTCGGCGAGTCGCCCGGCGCCCCGAACGACGTTCGTTGCAAGCCAGGGGGGATGCCCATTGACCAAGCAGAACATCACCGTGACGGCCCGTGAACGCGACACCCTTCTGGCGGCGTTGCGCTACTATCAGTTCTACCGGATGCAGGGACATCCGTTCGACCCCGAGCAGGATCATCTGATCGACACCATCGCCGAGACGGCCGGCAGCGCCCTCGACGTGGCCGAGATCGACGATCTCTGTGCCGGCCTCAACGGCAACACCCACGCGCTCGAAGCAGCGCGGGCCTAGCGACGGATGGGGCGGCCGACGCCGCCCCGGCCCTGTTCCGTGAGCGTGCAGCTCCGGCATCGTCCGCCGAACCACACCTACCCGCCGCACAGGCCGTTTCGCGCCGAGCCTGCGCTGCCTTTCCCTTAGTGAGAAGCCTGCACGGCGGCCTTCGGCCGGCGGATCAGCGGCGTGGCGCAGGCCATGACGAGGAAGAGCGCGGTGAGGACGAGAAACACGTCCTCGAAGGCCATGACCATGCCCTGGATGCGGACCTGATTGGTCAGGGATTTCAGCGCCATCGCGTCGGCCGCGCTGCCGAACCCGGAAAAGCCCTGGCGGAGGCCGTCGAGCCGCTGGAGCGCGGTGTCGTTCGCCCAGGTCACGCGCTCGTGGAGGCGCGCGAGGTGGAGGTCCCAGCGGTCGTTCAGCAGCGTGTTGATCAGCGCGAGGCCGACCGCGCCGCCGAGGTTCCGGGTGAGGTTGTAGAGGCCCGAGGCGTTCTTCATGCGCTCGGGCGGCAGGGTGCCCAGCGCGATGTTGTTGATCGGGATCATGCACAGCATCAGCGAGCAGCCGCGCAGCACCTGGGGCCAGAGCAGTTCCCAGAAATCCCAGTCCTTGGTCAGCCCGGTGACGATCCAGGTCCCGGCGGCGAAGCCCGAAAAGCCGAGCGCCATCAGGATGCGCGGGTCGACCTTTCCGGAGAAGCGGCCGGCGATGGGGGCGGTGGCGAACATGCACAGCCCCGAGACGAACATCGTCTCGCCGATTTGCAGCGCCGAGTAGCCGCGCACGCGGGCGAGATAGACCGGATAGAGGTAGGTCAGCCCGTAGAGGCCGATGCCCATGATGAAGCTCGCCGCGCAGCCGGCGGCGAAGTTGCGATCGGTGAAGGCGCGCAGCTCCACGATCGGCTGGCGGGCGGTGAAGGCGCGCCAGAAGAACGCCACGCAGCAGAGCATGCCGACGACGGCGCAGACGAGCACCGCCTCGTCCTGCAGCCAGTCGTGGTTCGGGCCTTCTTCGAGCACGTATTCGAGGCAGCCGAGGAAACCGCCCATCACGACGAGGCCGGTCCAGTCGAAATTCTTGATGAGACTCGTGTTCGGCTTGTCGAAATCGACCAGCGCCCAGGTCGAGACCGTGACGAAGATGCCCGGCACGATGTTGATCAGGAACAGCCAGTGCCAGGAGAGCAGGTCTGTCAGGTAGCCGCCCACCGTCGGGCCGATGGTGGGGGCGAGCGTCGCCACGAGGCCGATCATCGGCGAGACGATCGAGCGCTTCGAGGGCGGGAAGATCGTGAAGGCCGAGGCGAAGACCGTCGGGATCATGCCGCCGCCCAGAAACCCCTGGAGGGCGCGCCAGACGATCATCTCGTCGATGGACGAGCTGGTGGCGCACATCGCGCTCATCAGCGTGAAGCCGGCCGCCGAGATCACGAACATCCAGCGCGTCGAGAGCACCCGCGAGAGCGTGCCCGAGAGTGGGATCGCGATGACCTCGGCGATCAGGTAGCTGGTCTGGACCCAGGGGATCTCGTCGCCCGAGGCCGAGAGCCCCGCCTGGATCTCGTTGAGCGAGGCCGAGACGATCTGGATGTCCAGGATCGCCATGAACATCCCGAAGACCATGCACAGGAACGCCACCATGCGGCGGCGGTCGAGGGGCGGTTCGGCCGGGATGGCCGAGGGGGCGACGGCAGCCGTGGCAACCATGTGGGTTATGCCGGTTCCGATTTGTCGGATCGCGTGATGTGTCGCTTCCCTTCCCCCTTGCGGGGAGGGGCTAGGGGTGGGGTAGTTCAGGATCGAACGCAGCGGTGCCTTCTGCACCACCCCCACCTCCAACTCCTCCCCACAAGGGGGAGGAGAGGTGCACGATGCACCGGTGCGACCAATCGGACGCCGTCCTACTCGTGATCGGCAGTCGCAGTCCGCACCGGCGACCGGTCGTCCGGCCCGCGGGTGTCGACCCTGACCGTCACCGACATGCCCGGCCGCAACAGGCCTTCGCTCGCGACGTCGGCCGGTACGTGGACGCGCACGGGCAGGCGCTGGACGATCTTGGTGAAGTTGCCGGTGGCGTTGTCGGTGGGCAGCAGGCTGAACACCGTGCCGGAGGCCGGCGAGAACGACTCGACCTCGCCGGTGATCTTCCTGTCGGGATAGGCGTCGACGAGGATCGTCACCGGCTGGCCCGGCTTCATCTGCGAGACCTGCGTCTCCTTGAAGTTCGCGTCGATGCGCACGCTCTGGAGCGGCACCAGCGCAGCGACGCGGGAGCCCGGCTGGACATAGGCCCCGGCCTCCACCGCCTTGTTGCCGACGACGCCGTCGAAGGGCGCGCGGATCACGGTGAAGTCGAGGTCGCGCCGGGCCCGGTCGACGGCGGTGCGCAATTCGCCCGCGAGGCTTTCGGCCTCCTGCTTCTGGGCGACGAGCACGTCGACATTGGCTTTGGCCGCGAGCACCGCGGCTTGCGCGCCCTTCACCGAGGCGTCGGTGCGGTCGCGGTCGGCCTTGGTCTGGTCGAGCTTGGATTTCGCAACGTAGTCGGCCTGCATCTGCGTGGCGCGGACGTAATCGGCCGCGGCGCGGACGGCGTCGGCCTTCATGCCGTCGACCTGTGCCGCGCTCTGGGCGACCTGGGCCTGGGCCGCCTCGGCCTGGCGGCCGATGCGCGCGATCGTGCTCTCCTGCGTGGCGAGCTTGTCCTGCGCCGCGCGCAAGGCCAGCCGGTAGTCGCCGTCGTCGAGCCGGGCGATCACGTCGCCCTTCTTCACCGACTGGCCGTTCACGATCGGAACCGCATCAAGATAGCCCGAGACCTTGGCCGCGAGCACGGAGATGTCGGCCTGCACGTAGGCGTCGTCCGTCGAGACGAAGAAGCGCCCCAGCGTCCAGTACTGCCAACCCTCGTAGCCGCCCCCGCCGAGCGCGGCCGTGAGCACGGTCAGCAACAGCAGCGTCTTGAGGGGCCGGCGCTTCTTTGCCGGAGGCTCGGCAGGCGCCGAGGCGGGCAGCGCGGCCGTCGGCACGGCAGGCGCGCGGCTTACATCGGGCCGACCCCGCGAAACGCTCTCATCGCTCGGCTCGACGATGGCATCCTCCCGGTGTGCGCCGTCTTCGCGAAGGGACATCGCGGGCTCCGAATTGTCTTGACCGAACCGTTCGGTCGGTAAGCAGGACGCATTGACGCCCGGCGGCTTCACGCTCATAAATACGTTGACCGAACCGTTCGGTCAATAACGAGCATCGAGACATGGCGGCCCCTGCAACGAGCCTCGCGCATCCTACGCAGCGACCGGTTTCCGCATCCTCAACCGCAGAGACCGACAAGCGCCGCCAGATCCTGGAGGGCGCACGCTCGGTGTTCATGGCCGCCGGCTTCGACGGCGCCAGCATGGGCGAGGTCGCCAAGGCGGCGGGCGTCTCCAAGGGCACGCTCTACGTCTATTTCGACAGCAAGGAAGCCCTGTTCGAGGCGCTGACGACGCAGGAGAAGCGCGGACTCGCCGAGGCGCTGTTCCAGCTCGATCCGCAGGACCCGGACGTCCGCGGCGCGCTCACCCGGCTCGGCCAGACCTATCTCACCGAGATCTCGAAGCCAGAGCACGTCTCGGTGATCCGCATGGTGATCGGCGCCACCGAAAAGTTTCCGAGGCTGGGCCAGGCCTTCTTCGAGGCCGGGCCGGCCTGCGGCATCGAGCGGCTCACCGCCTATCTCGACACGCAGGTCGCGGCCGGCCGCTTGCGCAAGTCGGACACCGGGCTCGCCGCCAAGCATTTTCTGCATCTGTGCCAGGCGGGGCTGCTCACCCGTCTGCTGTTCGCGGCCGGAGAGCCGCCGACGGAGGCGGACAAGCAGCATCGGATCGCCGAGGCGGTGCGGGTGTTCCTTGCCGGTTACGGGGTCTGATCAAGCCGGCCTCCATGTGGCCGCCGGGCGACATCGGCCGGCAATCCGCGGCTGCGTCTCCGGCAAAGCTTGCCAGCCGGTGCCGGGGCTCGCAGGGTTCCGGCCTGTTTCGACAGCTCGGCTTTGGCTGGCCGTCCCGATTCCGTGTCTTCGAGGTCCCCATGCGTCGCCTGATGCAGACCGTCGCTCTCGCGCTCGCGGGCGCTGCCGTGTCGGCCTGTGCGCCGCATCCGATCGTCGCCCGCGATCCGGAGCCGCCGCCCTCGCCCGCCGAGGCCTATGATTGCGGCACCACGCGGCTTCCCCTCAACGCCGCGATCTCGAACTGCACGCCGCGCTACCGCGAGGCGCCGACGGTCCTGCGCTCGCGGGGCTAGAGCAGGCTGCGAAAAAGTGGCAACGCTTTTTCGCGCGAAGCCTGCTCTAAACTCTTGAATCGATCACGCTGCGTTTTGATCGGTTCGATCAAAACGCAGCGTGATCGAGAGCCTATGATGCGGGCGGCGCGTTTACCCGGTCTGAGCGTTTCGGCGTCAGGATCGGTCAGCGCGGACCCGATCGACCGCAGCCTGCCGGAGACCTGAGCCCGTGTCGCATCCCAGCCTTCTCGCCGCCGCGGCCCTGATCGGCCTGTCGCTCACCGGCTTCGCCCGCGCCGAGAGCCTGCTCGACCGCGCGAACCGTGCCTCCGCCGTCGGCCCGACCGTCCTGCAGGTCGACCCCGATCGCGGCCGCTTCGTCGGCCGGCCCCTCAGTGCTGTCGTGCCCGGTCCCGGTGAGCGCATCGTCAACGCCGTGCCCGTGCCGCATGTGATGAACGGCGGCGGCTTCGGCCTCTCGGGCGCCGACTACTACAGCGACGCCAGTACCGAGGGCCGCCTCGGCCAGCGCCGGCACGTCAACGAGCAGATCCTGGCACCCGGCCTGCGCGCTCCACTGCGGTGAGCAGTCGAATGGATCGACTCAGTCCTCGGAGTCGATCTCATCGTAGCGACCTTATCTGTGCCGGGCAGAGCAATCTCGGCTCGCGCAGATTGCGAACTTCCCTGAATTTTATAGAGCGCTGACGGCAGCGCTCTATTCAGGCAACCAGCGGCGCTGCATGACTTCGGCCGGGCTGCGATCACGCGGTCCCCATCCCCCGGAGCCCGCCCGTGCTGCGCCTCGCCTTCGCCTGTCTCGCCTCCTGCATCACCCTGTCGCCAGCGCTTGCAGGGTTCCCCTGCGACGAGCTCCGGGCCGAGCGGAACTCGACCTACAAGGACGCCGGCTACTGCTTCAAGACGGCTCAGGCGATCCGCGAATACGGCAATGCCGATTGCCGCTACGACGACATCGCCGACGTGCCCCTCTCGGCCGCCGCCCGCAAGAAGATCGCCGAGATCGTCGCCGACGAGCGCCGAAACGGTTGCGCGCGCTGACCGGACTGCCGTGAATTTTCGCGATCCGACTCCGCGGTGAAAGCTGCGGTTCCTGGAATTATCCTGCGCATTCGTTGCGCCTGCAGATCCCGAGCGTGATGCTGCCGAGCCTTGCGAACGGCTCGGCCGCACGTCGTATCGGCGGATCATCTCTTCGTTGTGGCGCTGAGCCGCCGAAACATCACAGCAACATGACGTCATGACGGCGACCGAGCCGCACAAAATCTCGATCGATTCCAATGTTTCGCCGCCGCAATAAAGTCTGCGCTGCGGCGCACAACAAACTCCGAGACAAATCGAAATTATTCTCAATTTGCGCAGCGCAAAAATAAGTTCTGCGGAAGCGTAACCATCGTTTGCGCTCGACGCTGAAGTTTGGCAATCAATGCCCGCTCTTCGAGGGAGGAGCGTCCTGATCCGAGCAGCCGTCCCATGGCCGCAAAGGCTAAGCTCGGCAAACACGAACGATAAGCTCAAGGACGAACGCATGACCGCATTGCTGCTGATCATCCTAGGCGGGCTCTGCGCCGTCGCCTACGGGATCGTCACGATCCGAGACGTGATGAAACGCGACGCCGGCACCGCCCGCATGCAGGAAATCGCCGGTGCGATCGCCGAAGGCGCCCAGGCCTATCTCAAGCGCCAATACGCGACGATCGGCATCGTCGGCATCGTCCTCTTCGTGGCGCTCGCCTATTTCCTCGGCATCAAGGTCGCCATCGGCTTCCTGATCGGCGCGGTGCTCTCGGGCGCGGCCGGCTTCATCGGCATGAACGTCTCGGTGCGCGCCAACGTCCGCACCGCCCAGGCCGCGACGACGTCGCTCGGCGGCGGCCTCGACGTGGCCTTCAAGTCGGGCGCCGTCACCGGCATGCTGGTCGCCGGCCTCGCGCTTCTCGGGGTCGCGATCTACTACACCTACCTCACCCGCGGCGCCGGCCTCGCGCCCGCCAGCCGCGAGGTCATCGACGCCCTGGTGGCCCTCGGCTTCGGCGCCTCGCTGATCTCGATCTTCGCCCGCCTCGGCGGCGGCATCTTCACCAAGGGCGCCGATGTCGGCGGCGATCTCGTCGGCAAGGTCGAAGCCGGAATTCCCGAAGACGACCCGCGCAACCCCGCCACCATCGCCGACAACGTCGGCGACAACGTCGGCGATTGCGCCGGCATGGCCGCCGACCTGTTCGAGACCTATGCCGTAACCGTCGTCGCCACGATGGTGCTCGCCGCGATCTTCTTCGCCGGTCAGCCCATCCTCGAAGCGATGATGCTCTACCCGCTCGCCATCGGATCGGCCTGCATCCTCACCTCGATCGCCGGCACCTACGCGGTGAAGCTCGGCGCCAACCAGTCGATCATGGGCGCGCTCTACAAGGGCCTGATCACCGCGGGCGTGCTCTCCATCGGCGCCATCGCCATCGTGAACTTCGCCCTGTTCGGCGGGTTCGGCACCACCTTCAAGACGAGCACCGGTGTGACCTTCACCTCGGGCGGCCTGTTCGGCTGCGCGGTGATCGGGCTGGCCATCACGGCGCTGATCGTGGTGATCACCGAGTACTACACCGGCACGAACTTCCGCCCGGTGAAGTCGATCGCGCAATCCTCCGTCACCGGCCACGGCACCAACGTGATCCAGGGCCTGGCGATCTCGCTGGAATCCACGGCGCTGCCCGCGCTGGTGATCGTGGCTGGCATCATCTCGACCTACGCGCTCGGCGGCCTGTTCGGCATCGCCATTGCGGTGACCGCGATGTTGGCGCTCGCCGGCTTCATCGTCGCGCTCGACGCCTTCGGCCCCGTGACCGACAATGCCGGCGGCATCGCCGAGATGGCCGGTCTCCCCGCGGACGTGCGCAAGGCTACCGACGCCCTCGACGCGGTCGGCAACACCACCAAGGCCGTCACCAAGGGCTACGCGATCGGCTCCGCCGGCCTCGGCGCGCTGGTGCTGTTCGCCGCCTACACCTCGGACCTGAACTACTTCATCGCCAATGCCAGCGACACGCAGTACCGGTTCTTCCGGGGCGTCACCGTCGATTTCTCGCTCTCGAACCCCTACGTCGTCGTCGGCCTGCTGCTCGGCGGCCTGATCCCGTTCCTGTTCGCGGGCATGGCGATGACCGCCGTCGGCCGTGCCGCCGGCGCGGTGGTGGAAGAGGTCCGCCGGCAGTTCCGCGAAAAGCCCGGCATCATGAAGGGCACCGACCGTCCCGATTACGGCCGGGCCGTCGACATGCTGACCCGCGCTGCGATCAAGGAGATGATCGTCCCCTCGCTGCTGCCGGTGCTCTCGCCGATCGTGCTGTTCTTCGTGATCCAGGCCATCGCCGGCAAGAACGAGGCCTTCGCCACGGTCGGAGCCTCGCTCCTCGGCGTGATCCTGACAGGACTCTACGTCGCGATCTCGATGACCTCGGGCGGCGGTGCCTGGGACAACGCCAAGAAGTACATCGAGGACGGCCATCACGGCGGCAAGGGCTCCGACGCCCACAAGGCGGCCGTCACCGGCGACACCGTCGGCGACCCCTACAAGGACACGGCCGGCCCCGCCGTGAACCCGGCGATCAAGATCACCAACATCATCGCCCTGCTGCTGCTCGCGATCCTGGCCCACCAGTAGCCCGCGCCGATCCGGCCCGACGAAAAAACCCGCCCCGGAGCATCCGGGGCGGGTTTTTTCATGTGGGTCCGGGAATCGCGGCCCGAACGCGCAAAAAATCAGTCGCAGGTCTCTTTCTTGACGGTCTTGGTGTCGCCTTCGTCGTTCTCGGTGCGGACCGTTTTCGAGACGCAGCCGTCGCCGTGATCCTTCACGGTGACGGACTTCGACTCGGTCGAGGGCCGGTCGACCACGACGGTGTCGGGCGCGTTGCGCTCGATCACGGTGGTCTGCGCCTGGGCGGCCGAGACCCCGAACAGGGTCAGGGCGGCCGCGGTGGCGATCAAGGACTTGCGCATCGTTTCCTCCGGTGGAGATGAGTTGCGCAGGAAACGGCGTGCCGACCTGAACCGTTCCGGCGCAAGCACCGGGCGGTCTGCGCTGAAACCGCGGTTCGCGCCGCCGACGGCTGCTCGGCGCCGCGGCGAGCCCGACGATCGACTTAAGGTGCGGATCGCGCCTTCCCGGCGACGAGGAGATGCGCTGCAGCATCCCTGCCCCTATATGGCGGGATCATCCCGCAAGAAGTTTTTCCGCATGACATCCTCGCCCGCCCCCGCGGCGGAGGGCGCGCCGCAGCGTCCCGGCCTCCTGGCCACTTACAAGAAGCTCTGGCCCCATCTCTGGCCGGCTGGCCGGCCCGATCTGCAGCGCCGGATCTTCTTCGCCTTCGGCCTGATCCTCGTCGTGAAGAGCATGACGATGGTGATGCCGTTCACCTTCAAATGGGCGACGGACGCCCTCGTGGCCGTGATCGGCGCGGGCAAGGAGGGCGCGCACGCCGAAGCAATTCCGACCGGAATCTGGGCGATCCCGGCAGCGATGATCGCCCTCTACGGGTTCTCGCGCATCGCCATGGCGGCGCTGACGCAGATCCGCGACGGCGTCTTCGCCAAGGTGGCGATGCATGCCGTGCGACGGCTGGCGCTCCGCACCTTCGCGCACATGCACCGGCTGTCGCTCCGCTTCCACCTCGAACGGAAAACCGGCGGCCTCACCCGCGTGCTGGAGCGCGGACGCTCGGGCATCGAGGAACTGTCGCGACTGATGGTGCTGACGCTGGTGCCGACGATCATCGAGCTGGCACTGGTGCTCGGCCTGCTCACCTGGGAGTTCAACTGGCACTATTCGGCGATCGTCGCCGTCACCATCGCCGCCTATCTCGGCTACACCTGGAAGGCGACGGAGTGGCGGATCGCGATCCGCAAGCGGATGAACGCGTCGGACACCGACGCCAATTCCAAGGCCGTCGACTCGCTCCTGAACTACGAGACCGTGAAGTATTTCGGCGCCGAGGCCCGCGAGACCGAACGCTACGACGGCTCGATGGCGAAGTACGAAAAGGCCTCGACGCAGACCTATGTCTCCCTCGCCGTGCTCAATGCCGGCCAGGCGGTGATCTTTACCCTCGGCATGACCTGCGTGATGTGGCTGGCCGCCACCGACATCATGGCCGGACGCGCCACCATCGGCGGCTTCGTGCTCGTCAACACGATGCTGGTTCAGCTCGCGATGCCGCTCAACTTCATGGGCATGATCTACCGCGAGATCAAACAGGCGCTGATCGACATCGACGACATGTTCCGGATCCTCGACCAGAACCCCGAGATCGCGGACAAGCCGGGTGCCGCCCCCCTCCGGGCCACGCGCGGGAGCGTGCGCTTCGAGGATGTGCGCTTCGCCTATATCCCGACCCGGCCGATCCTGAAGGGCGTGTCCTTCGAGGTGCCGGCCGGACAGACGGTTGCCATCGTCGGCCCCTCGGGCGCCGGCAAGTCGACCCTGTCGCGCCTGCTCTTCCGGTTCTACGAGCCGCAGGGCGGACGCATCCTGATCGACGGCCAGGACATCTCCGCGATCCGGCAGGATTCCCTGCGCGCCGCCATCGGCATGGTCCCGCAGGACACCGTGCTGTTCAACGACACCATCGGCTACAATATCCGCTACGGGCGCTGGGAGGCCACGGAGGCGGAAGTCCGCGAGGCTGCCCGCTCGGCCCAGATCGACCGCTTCATCGAGAGCCTGCCCGAGGGCTACGACACGCCGGTGGGCGAGCGCGGGCTGAAGCTCTCGGGCGGCGAGAAGCAGCGCGTCGCCATCGCCCGCACCATCCTGAAAGGGCCGCCGATCCTCGTCCTCGACGAGGCGACCTCGGCGCTGGACAGCTTCACCGAGCGCGACATCCAGACGGCCCTCGACCGGGTCTCCGAGGGGCGCACCACCCTGGTCATCGCCCACCGGCTCTCGACGGTCGTCAACGCCGACGCGATCCTGGTGCTCGACCACGGCCGCATCGTCGAGCGCGGCGACCACGTCACCCTACTCGCCCGCAACGGCGTCTATGCCGCCCTGTGGAACCGCCAGCGGCAGGAGGATGCGGCGCGCGAGGTCCTGGCCCGGGTGGAGGACGACGCGGAGGTGCGTGAACTCGAGGTTGCGGCCCCTTAACCATCTTCGGCGTATCGAAGACCCGGCGGTGTCTCGCAGAAGACCGCCGGGAGATCGCCAGCGTGATCCAGCGGCTCGTCGTTTCTTTCGCTTGCGTCTTGCTTTGTCTGGGCACCCTCGGAGCCGAGGCCGCGCCGCGCACGCGCATCGTCAAGGACGACGCGGCGGCCAGGATCGTCGTCTACGATTCGCTCTGCGATGAAGACAATTCGCTCGAATGCCTGATCGCCGAGATCGGCTGCGCCGGTCCGGGCGATTTCGTCGCCACGATCCATAACCTCGACGCCAAGCAGGCCGCCGCCGTCTTCGCCAAGGCGAACGGCAAGGGCAGCGTCGCGGCCGGCGGCGTGAGCTTCGGCCTGCAAGTCTCCAAGGTCGCGCTCTCCGACTACACCTTCAACTGGGACGTCACCGCGGTCGCGCTTGAGAAGGGCGGCGAGGTCTGGAAGGCGATCTGGGGGGCGGGCGAGGTTGTGCTGCAGGCGGGGCCGAAGACGGCGAGGCTCCAGCGCGGCGACGTCGGCGAGGAGGCGTTTCGCGAGGTGGTGCAGACCTGCCTGGCGGGGCAGTGACGGACGGACCGTCCCGGTCGACGCTTCCAGCCGTTTCGCCTCTTCCCTATGCCTCGACGGCACCTATCGCGTAGCGCAGCCAGACCGTCCCGCCGTCCAATTGCTCGCAGCCCGTCAACGTCAGCCGCCGGCGCGAGGCCAAGGTCTCGTCCTCGCTGCCCTCGACATCGAAGATGGCGGGCGTGCCGATCAGCCCATCGACGGCCGGCGCGACGAGAAGGCTCAGCTCGTCCACGACGCCCGCCTTCAGCATCGAACCGTTGATGCGGCCGCCGCCCTCCACCAGCAGCCGTGCGATGCCGAAATGCTGCCGCAGCTTCCGCAGCGCCAGCGGGAAATCGACGGTCGTTTCGCCGGCTATGATGTAGGATTGGCCCCCGGCCCGGAGCCGCCGCAGGTGGTCGTCCGGCACCGTGGCCGTGAGCACCACGACGACGTGGTCGCCTTCGATGTCGTTGCGGGCGCCCCAGTCGAGACGGCCGCGTGCGTCGAGCGCGATGGCATAGCCCGAGGCGCCGGTCTTCGCGATGTGGTCGCCACCGTCGATCGGCTCGGAGCTGTCCGGCTCCTTGGCCAGCGGCTTCGCGCTGTCGGCATAGCCCTGCATGGTGATGCGGCCGCACATCCAGGCGTCGCCATCGAGGCGCTTGTGGATCGTCTCGTAGTGGTCGTCGGCGTCCAGCGTCGTCCAGCGCCGCGTCTTGATGCGGCCGTCCACCGAACTCGTCATGTGACAGGTGACGTGGGGGGCGCTCGCCGGTCGGGTCGGTCGTAGCCATGATCGTCTCTTGGTGTTCGGAGCGGGATCGGGACGAGACGTAGATTGCGCACATGCCCTGGCCAGGGGAGGGCGCGTGTTTGCAACCCTGCCCATCCAGGCTATCGACGGAGCCCTCTCCCCGCACCGATCGAGGAAGCCCGATGTCCGACCTGACGCTCGCCGCGGCGCAGACCCTCGTCGCCACCGCCCTGCAGACGGCGCGCGAGCGCGACCTGAAGCCGCTCTGCGTCGTGGTCTACGATGCGCGCGGCGCCCTCAAGAGCTTGGCGGCCGAGGACGGTACTTCGCTGCGCCGGGCCGAGATCGCGCGCGGCAAGGCCAACGGCGCGCTGGCGCTCGGCCTCGGCTCCCGGGCGATCGCCAAGCGAGCGCAGGAGCAGCCGGAATTCGTCGCCGCCGTGAGCCATCTCGTCGGGCCGGACGCGCTGGTGCCGGTGCCGGGCGGCGTGCTGATCCGTGGTTCCGACGGCCGCCTGCTCGGCGCGGTCGGCATCTCCGGCGATACCTCGGACAATGACGAGATCTGCGCCGTCGCCGGCATCGAGGCTGCCGGCTTTCGCGCGGAGACTGGGGCCTGACGTATGCCACATCCGTCATTGCGAGCCGGAGGCGAAGCAATCCAGGGCCGCACCCGCAAAGTCGGCGCGTTGGCCCTGGATTGCTTCGCTGCGCTCGCAATGACGGGTGAGGCACGAGCCACCCGCTCATGACGATCGCCCGGCGCTCCTGGCTCAAGGGCAGTGCGGCGCTGGGGCTCGGCCTGTCCCTCATCCAACCTGCGCGGGCAGATACCAAGAACTACAGGCGCGGCAACGATGCCGATCCGGAGACGCTCGATCCGCACAAGACCTCGACGGTGGCCGAGGCCCATATCCTGCGCGATCTCTACGAGGGCTTGCTCACCTACGACAACTTCGGAAAGATCATCCCCGGTGCGGCCGAGAGCTGGACCGTCTCCGGCGACCGCCTGACCTACACGTTCACGCTGCGTGCCGACGGGCGCTGGTCGAACGGCGATGCGGTCACGGCCGAGGATTTCGTGTTCGGCCTGCGCCGCATCCTCGATCCGAAGACGGCGGCGAAATACGCCGAGGTGCTCTATCCGATCCGGGGCGCCGCCGCATTGAACCGGGGGGAGGCGGCACCGGACACGCTCGGTGTGACCGCGCCCGATTCGCGAACCGTAGTGATCGCGCTCGCCGAGCCGGTGCCCTACCTGCTCGAACTCCTGACCCACCAGACTTCTCTGCCGGTGCACCGGCCTTCGATCGCGCAATACGGTGACGCCTTCACCCGGCCGGGCCGGCTCGTCTCGAACGGTCCCTACGCCCTCGTCGACATGGTGCCGAACGACCGCATCACCCTGACCAAGAACCCGCATTTCCGCGATGCCGCCGCGATCCCGATCGAGACCGTGGCCTTCATCCCGACGCCGGATCTCTCGGCCGCCGTGAGGCGCTACGCGGCCGGCGAAATCGACTCGTTGTCGGACCTGCCGGCCGACCAGATGGTCTCGCTGCGCCGCCGCTTCGGCGATCAGGTCCAGCTCAGCCCGGTGCTTGGCCTCATGGCCATTGCCGTGAACGTGCGGAAAAAGCCGTTCGACGATGTGAGGGTACGTCGCGCCCTGTCCCTGGTGATCGACCGCGAATTCCTGGCGCAGGCCGTCTGGGGCGAGACCATGGGGCCGGCCTATTCGCTCTGCCCGCCCGGCCTCGACAACTATCGCGATCCGCCGGAGCTTCCGGGCCGCGAGATCCTGCCGATCGACCGCGAGGAGCAGGCGCGGGCGCTGCTGTCCGAGGCCGGCTACGGACCGGGCAAGACACCTCTGACCGTCGAGTACCGCTTCAACACCACCGACAACAACCGGAACACAGCGGTGGCGCTCGCCGACATGTGGCGCGGTCTCGGCATCGCGACGCGCCTCGTCAACACGGATGCCAAAACGCACTTCGCCTATCTGCGCGACGGCGGCGATTTCGATCTCGCGCGCTACTCCTGGTACGCCGACTATGCCGACCCGCAGAATTTTCTGTTTCTTCTGAAAACAGGAAACGACGGATTCAACACGGGGAAGTGGTCGAGCCCGGCCTTCGACGGGCTGCTGGAGCAGGCCGCCTCCGAGCGCGACGTGGCGAAGCGTGCCGGCCTGCTGTTCGAGGCCGAGAGCATCGTGGTGAACGAACTGCCCTGGATTCCCGTGCTGCATTTTCGCTCGAAGGCGCTGGTCTCGCCCCGCCTGCACGGGATCCACCCGAACCTGCGCAACGTCGCGCCGACGCGCTTCCTGGCGTTGTCGTAGGGAGAGTGCGATGCCGCCCATCGTCACTGCGAGTGCAGCGAAGCAATCCAGGGCCGCATACCCGACGTCGACGCGTCGGCCCTGGATTGCTTCGCCTTCGGCTCGCAACGACGGCCAGGGTGTCAGCCCGTGATCGGCTACGCGCTCCGCCGGCTGCTCCAGGCGATCCCGACACTCTTCGTCGTGGTGACGCTGAGCTTCTTCCTGATCCGGCTCGCGCCCGGCGGTCCGTTCGATCTGGAGCGGCCGCTGCCGCCGGCAGCGATGGAGAACCTGAAGCGGCTCTACGGGCTCGATCAGCCGCTGATCGTGCAGTACGGCCGTTACCTACTCTCGCTGGCCAAAGGTGATCTCGGGCCGTCCTTCTCGTTCCGCGACCTCACCGTGAACGACCTGTTTGCCCGAGGCCTGCCGGTCTCGGCGACGCTTGGCTCGCTCGCACTCGGGCTGGCCCTGCTGCTGGGCCTCGGCCTCGGCACCCTCGCCGCCTTCCGGCGCGGAAAAATGACGGACCGCCTTGTCGGCATCGGAGCGTCCCTCGGCCTAGCGGTGCCGACCTTCGTCACGGCACCGCTGCTGCAGATCGTGTTCGGGCTCGGCCTCGCCTGGCTGCCTGTCGGCGACTGGGACGGCGGAAGCCCGACGCATCTGGTCCTGCCGGTGATCACCCTGGCCCTGCCGCAGATCGCCGCCATCGCCCGGCTCACGCGCTCGGCCCTGAACGAAGTGCTGGCGCAGCCGCATATCCGGACGCTACGCGCCATGGGCCTTCCACCCTGGCGCGTCGCCCTGCAGGCCCTGCGCGGGGCGCTGCTGCCGGTGCTCTCGACCCTCGGCCCCGTGGCAGCGGCCCTGCTCACGGGCTCGGTCATCGTCGAGACGATTTTCGGGCTGCCGGGGATCGGGCGCTACTTCGTCGATGGTGCGCTCAACCGGGACTATACGCTGGTGATGGGGACCGTGGTTCTGGTCGCAGTGATGGTGGTTGCGTTCAATCTCCTCGCGGATCTGCTGGCGGCTGTCGTGGACCCGCGCTTGAGGTTAGGGGCGTAATGCGCGCGGGGGCGGCCATTCAAACAGATCCCCTCATCCTGAGGTGCTGCAGCGAGCCTCGCGATCTCTGGAGCCCTCCTTCGAGGCCCGCTGGGCGGGCACCTCAGGATGAGGGAGAGGGTAGGGGAATTCGTGGCCGCAGCCGCCGATGTTTCACGTGGAACATCCCGGCCCGATGAGCGCCCCCGCTCGCGCAACATCGCTGGCCGCCCTCGCCCGCCGACGCCTGGTCCGCAATCGCCCAGCCTTCGCCGCGCTCGTCATGCTCGTCGCGGTCGCCCTCGCCTGCCTGATCGGGCCGCTTCTGACGGGCCATACGCCAGAACGGATCTACCCGGACCTCGTCCGCACGGCGCCCGGCCTCGCGGCCCATCCGCGCCCGGAGACGGTCCGGCCGGCGATCGATCGGTTGGCCTTCCGCATGCGCCTCGCCGTCGCGGATTTTTCGGAGCGGGACGGCACCGTCCGCCTGACCCTCACATCCGACAAGAGAATCGACGAGCGCAGCCTGAGCTACCTGCCCCGCTCGGATCTCTTCGGCCCGCCGACCATCCTGGAGCGCGCGGAGGACGGCCGCCGCCTCGTCGTCGAGGTGCGGATCCAACAACTGCACTTCCTGCTCGGCACCGACGTGCTCGGGCGCGACCTCCTCACCCGTTGCCTCGTGGCGGGGCGGATCTCGCTGCTGATCGGGTTGACGGCGACCCTCGTCGCGCTGCTCGTCGGCGTCACCTACGGCGCGGTCTCGGGGATGCTCGGCGGAGCGGTCGATGCGCTGATGATGCGGGTGGTCGACATCCTCTACGCCCTGCCCTTCGTCTTCTTCGTGATCGTGCTGCTGGTGTTCTTTCGCGCCGGGCTCTGGCTGGTTCTGGTGGCGGTGGCCGCTGTGGAGTGGCTCGACATGGCCCGCATCGTCCGCACCCAGACCCTGAGCCTCAAGAGCCGCGATTTCGTCCGTGCGGCGCAGGCGCTGGGCCTGACCACCCCGGCCATCCTCTCCCGTCACATCGTCCCGAACACGCTGGGGCCGATCGTGGTGGCCGCGACGCTTCTGGTGCCGCGGGTGATCCTCTTGGAGAGCTTTCTGTCGTTCCTCGGCCTCGGCGTGCAGGAGCCGGCGACATCATGGGGCGTGCTAATCGCGGAGGGCTCACGGGCGCTCGAATCCGCACCATGGATGCTGGCCGCGCCGGCCGGCTTCCTCGTCGTCAGTCTCGTGAGCCTGAACCTGCTCGGCGATGGGCTCGCCGACGCCCTCGATCCGAGGCTCGATGGATGATGGATCACCGACAGTGATCTATCGAACCGGGCTGAGCGCTTCGGCCGTCATGTAGCCCTGGTAGATCACTCGCACCGTGCGCCTTTCCGTCGGGAGATCCGACAGCGCGATCGTCTTGGAGCCCGGTCCCTGCGTCGGGGTCGCAGCGGCGGTGACCCGGGTCGGGCGCAGCGCCCAGCGTTCGGCGCCAGCGAGGTCGACGATCCCGCGATCGCGGCCGAGGGTACCGTCGGCGGCCTTGGGAGGGGCGGCGGTGAGCCCGAGGGCGCCGGTGAAGCCGGCGGCCAGGAACAGAGTCGTGATGCGAAGGGTGGCTGACATGGTGGCTGGCCCGTGAGACGAGCCATTGAGCCGTTACGCGTCTTTCCGAGCCGATGAGTCCGAAACGATTCGTGGCGCGTTCCCACAGTTGTCTTGAAGCGAAGTTAACGAGGCGTCATGGCGAGCAAGGTCGAGGGCCAATCCGGGGCGAGCGCGCCGGAGCGTGTGCCGATGGGCACCGTGATCGACACCGACATCGCCGCCCGCCTCGACCGATTGCCCTGGGGCCGCTTCCACGTCCTCGTCATCGTCGCGCTCGGCATCACCTGGGTGCTCGACGGGCTCGAGGTGACGCTGGCCGGCTCGCTCGTCGGGGCGCTGCGCAAGGCGCCGATGTCCTTTTCGGAGTTCGACGTCGGACTCGCGGCGAGTTCCTACCTCGTCGGCGCGGTCGTCGGCGCCCTCGGTTTCGGCTGGCTCACCGACCGCATCGGCCGGAAGAAGCTCTTTTTCATCACGCTGGCGCTCTACCTCGTGGCGACGGCGGCCTCCGGCCTGTCCTGGGACATCTGGAGCTTCTGTGTGTTCCGCTTCCTCACGGGGGCGGGCATCGGCGGCGAGTACACCGCGATCAACTCGACGATCCAGGAGCTGGTGCCGGCCCGCGTGCGCGGCTGGACCGACCTCGTCATCAACGGCTCGTTCTGGATCGGCGCGGCGCTCGGCGCCTTCCTTTCCATCGCCGTGCTCACGCCCGAATGGGTCGATCCGGTCTATGGCTGGCGCATCGCCTTCTTCGTCGGCGGCGGCATCGGCCTCGTGATCCTGTTCCTGCGCAACTGGATTCCCGAGAGCCCGCGCTGGCTCGCCACCCATGGCTATACGGCCGAGGCCGACCGCGTGGTGTCGGGCATCGAGAAGCGTTTTACGGATGAAGGCATCACGCTTCCGCCGGTCGATCCGGCGAAGCGCATGAAGGTGAAGACGCGCAGCCACACGCCGCTGTCCGAAGTCGCGAACGCCATGCTGGTGACGAGCCGCACGCAGACCTTCGTCGGCCTCGCCCTGATGATCGCGCAGGCCTTCTTCTACAACGCCCTGTTCTTCACCTACGCCCTGGTGCTGGAGCGCTTCTACGGCGTGCCGGGGGACAAGGTCGGCTGGTACCTGCTGCCCTTCGCGCTCGGCTCGTTCATGGGTCCGCTGCTGCTCGGGCGCCTGTTCGACACCGTGGGGCGGCGCCCGATGATCGCCTTCACCTACGGCATCTCGGCCGTACTGCTCGCCGTCGCGGGCTACCTGTTCAAGATCGAGGTGTTCGGGCCCGTCGGCCAGACGGCGGTCTGGATGGTGGTGTTCTTCTTCGCGTCGGCGGCGGCGAGTTCGGCCTACCTCACCGTGGCCGAGACCTTCCCGCTGGAGATCCGGGCACTCGCCATCGCGGCCTTCTACGCCATCGGCACCGGCATCGGCGGCGTGTCCGGCCCGCTGCTGTTCGGCGCGCTGGTGGAGAGCGGATCCCGCGATTGGGTGCTGTTCGGCTATCTCATCGGTGCCGCGCTGATGGCGGTCGCTTCCGTCGTCGGCTGGATCTGGGGGACGGCGGCCGAGGGCCGGTCGCTGGAGGATGTGTCGAAGCCGCTCGCTGCGGCCTAGCGGCCTGAGCGGGAGGCATGCACCAGGTGCGGTTGTGCACGTGGTATGACGCTGAGATATGCGTTCCGTGTATTTGTGCGCTGCAAAATTTCGGTCTTCGCAGCGCACCATCCGGGCCGCATATTCCGGTCTCCCGGTGCAACCGGCTTCCGTTCGGGCACTCCCGGCGGGCAGTAACCGCACAGGTCACGTCACATGCGCACGCTTTCCCTCGCCCTCGCCTCCGCCGCCATCCTGGTCGCCACCGCCGCTACGGCCGCCGACTGGAAGCCGGCCACGCCGAAGGCGATCCACCTCGGCACCTTCCGCGGCACCGCCTATTACACCGCCGAGAAGGACGGCTTTCACGTCGTCGCCACGGTCGCGGTCGTGAACTCCCTCGCCGACCAGCCGCACGTCATCCGGCTCTCGACGACCCTCAAGGGCGACCAGACGGTGCACCTTTCCGTGCCCGGCACCCTCGGCGCCGACGGCAGCGAGGCGACCATCGCCTTCCAGCGCCGCGGCGATCTCGTCGAAGTCGCCTCGGCCGAGTGATCGTCTCGCGCATCGCAGCCGTCGGACGCCCGGCGGCTGCGATGCCATTGCTTCGAACACCTGCTATCGAGCCCCATGCGGCGCGGAAGCGATGGTGAGTCGATGAACGAGATGCGGTCGTCTCCTCCCGCTTTCGTCATGGCTTCGCCCGCGCCTCGCCACGACGGAGGCGCCGCATGACCGCCGTCCGTCCCGGCGACATCGAGGGCCTGCTGCGTCGGGGTCCCGAGCCGCGCATCCTCGTCGTCCTCGTCTACGGCCCCGATACCGGCTTGGTCGCCGAGCGCGCCACGCGGCTGGTCAAGGGCATGGGCGCCGATCCCGACGACCCCTTTGCGATGGTGAAGCTCGACGGCGACACCCTCGCCTCCGATCCTGGCCGCCTCGTCGACGAAGCCGGCACCATCGGCCTGTTCGGCGGTAGCCGCACGATCTGGGTACGCTCCGGCAGCCGCAACTACGCCCCCGCCGTCGACGCCGTTCTCAAGAGCGAGCCGGAGGGCGCGCGGATCGTGGTCGAGGGCGGCGATCTGGCCAAATCCTCGCCGCTGCGTACGCTCTGCGAAAAGTCGTCCCGCGCCCTCGCCATCCCCTGCTACGCCGACGATCCGCGCGCGCTGGCCGAGCTGATCGAAGCGACTCTGCGCGAGCGAGGCCTCGGCATCGACCGCGACGCCCGCGAACTCCTGGCCACCAGCCTCGGGGCCGACCGCCGCGCCAGCCTCTCGGAAATCGAAAAGCTGGCGCTCTATGCGGCCGGTCGCGAGCGCGTCGAGATCGAGGACGTGGAGGCCATCGTCAGTGACGTCGGGGCCAGCGTGCTCAACACCCTCATCGATGCCGCCTTCGCCGGACGGATGGCGGAGGCCGAGCGCGAATCCCGGCGATTCCGCCAGGAGGGTCTCGATGCCTCGGTGATGCTCGGTGCGGCGCTCCGGCACGCGCTCGCCCTGCTCAATGCTCGCCTCGACGATCCCGGTGGAACGCCGGGCAGCCTCGTCGCAAACTGGCGCGGCCTGCATTTCCGCCGCAAGGCAATCATCGAGACCCAGTTCGCCCGCTGGTCGCCGAACGGCCTGCGCCAGGCTGTGGCGGCCCTGCAGGAGGCAGTGCTGGCCTGCCGCCGGGCCGAGGCGGGTCTCGGCCACGCCCACGCCTCGGCCGCACTGCTGCGGATTGCGGGGGCGGCGGCACGACGGGGCGGATAGCCGGCACGGAGCGAGCCGCCGGCATTTCAAATGGCCGGTGAAACGACAGGAGCCAGTCCTCGCCGGTCCAAATGAGCCCCAGATCGATGCGTTTCATACGCGATGAAGGGACGCCATCGAAGCGACGTTACCGCGGTGCCGTGCTTATCCGGAACGCCCGGAGGTCGGCTTAGAAGTGCCCGGAGCGGCTGACGAATAGCCCAGCCAGCAGGAAGCAGAACCCGCCGAGAGCCAGCAGCGTCTCGTTGCGCTGTGTCCTGTCGCGAAAATGCGCGACAGCCCCGCTACCGCACAGAGCCGCACCGACGCTGATCGCCAGAACACCCATGTCTCATCTCCGTCTCGTCATTGAGACCGCGGTCGTCATTGACCGGGAAACGGGTCGCATCGTCCGCACAGGCCGCCGCCGTGTGGGATCGGGCCGGGGACGCAATCGAAACCGTTCAAAATTCGTTAAAGCAATGAGAGTGCCACGAACTACGAATGGTCTTAATCCTGACACATCTGATGATTGCGCTTTTGGTCGGATGATGGCGCCGGCCCCCACAGCGGCTGATTCGGCGCCCCGCGACCAGGGCTCAACATCCCGACTCCGTTGACGATTCGCCTCATGCGCGCCTAATCACCGGCATGTCCTCAAGCCCTTCCCACAGCTTCGACGTCATCGTCGTCGGCGGCGGCCATGCCGGCGTCGAGGCGGCCTCGGCCTCGGCGCGAACCGGGGCGCGGACGGCCCTGGTGACGCATAAGGCGGCAACCATCGGCGCGATGTCGTGCAACCCGGCGATTGGCGGCCTCGGCAAGGGGCATCTGGTCCGCGAGGTCGATGCCCTCGACGGCCTGATGGGCCGTGTGGCGGACGCCGCAGGCATCCAGTTCCGGCTGCTCAATCGTCGCAAGGGACCGGCCGTGCGCGGCCCCCGCACACAGGCCGACCGCAAGCTCTACGCCGCCGCAATGCAGGCCGCCGTGTCGGAAACCGAGAACCTCTCGGTGGTCGAGGGCGAGGCCGACGATCTCATCCTGCACCAAGGCGTCGTTGCCGGAATCGTCCTGACGGATGGGCGCGCGCTGTCGGGCCGCGCCGTGGTCCTCACCACCGGAACGTTCCTGCGCGGTCTGATCCATATCGGCGAGCGCCAGATTCCGGCCGGCCGCGTCGGCGAGGGGCCGGCGATCGGGCTGGCGCAGACGCTCGACCGGCACGGCTTCCGCCTCGGCCGCCTCAAGACCGGCACGCCGCCGCGCCTCGACGGCACCACCATCGACTGGGCTTCGCTCGAGATGCAGCATGCGGACGCGGACCCCGTCCCGTTCTCGTCGCTCACAGACAAGATCACGAACCCGCAGATCGCCTGCGGCGTGACCCGCACCACGCTTGCCGTCCACGACATCATCCGCACCAACCTGCAGCGCTCGCCGATGTATTCCGGCGGCATCGCCAGCCGCGGTCCGCGATACTGCCCCTCGATCGAGGACAAGGTGGTGCGGTTCGGTGACCGCGAGGGTCACCAGATCTTTCTGGAACCCGAGGGGCTCGACGATCCGACCGTCTACCCGAACGGCATCTCGACGGCTTTGCCGGAGGAGATCCAGGCCGAGATCATCGCCGCGATTCCCGGGCTCGAACGCACGCGCATCGTACGGCCCGGCTACGCCATAGAATACGATTACGTCGATCCGCGCGAGCTCGACCCGACGCTGCAATCCCGGCGGCTGCCGGGTTTGTTTCTCGCCGGCCAGATCAACGGCACCACCGGCTACGAGGAGGCGGCGGCGCAGGGGCTGGTCGCCGGGCTCAATGCCGCCCGGCTCGCCGCCGGCTCCGACCTCACCGTGTTCGACCGGGCCGAATCCTATCTCGGCGTGATGATCGACGACCTCGTCACCCATGGGGTGAGCGAGCCCTACCGCATGTTCACCTCGCGCTCGGAGTACCGGCTGTCCCTGCGCATCGACAATGCCGACGAGCGGCTGACCGGCCGGGGCCTTACCCTCGGCTGCGTGGGCTCTCGCCGAGCCGCGCATTTTGCGGAGTCGCAGGCAGCCCTCCTGGCCGCGCGTGCCCGGCTCGATACGCTCTGCCTGACGCCGAACGAGGCCGGCGCCCACGGCATCGCTCTCAATCGCGACGGTCTGCGCCGCAGCGCCTTCCAGCTGCTGTCCTATCCGGAGATCGGCTGGGAGCGCCTTGCGGCAGTCTGGCCGGAACTCGGGGCGGTGCCGGCGCGCGTCGCCGAGCGGCTGACCACCGACGCCACCTACGCCGTTTATCTGGGGCGCCAGACCGCCGACATCGCCGCCTTCCGCCGCGACGAGGCCGTGCGCCTGCCGGCTCATCTCACCTATGACAACATCGCCGGGCTCTCGAACGAGATGCGCGTGAAGTTGGAAGCCGTACGCCCCGCAACGCTTGGTCAGGCGGCGCGCATCGAGGGTGTGACGCCGGCAGCGCTGACCCTGCTGGCTGCGCATGCGCGGCGGGGTAGGGGAGCCGGGGCGGCGGCGATCTAACGCGACAGAGCTTTGTATATCCCACCCGCGATCTCACCCTGAGGTGCCGAAGCGCGGCGAAGGCCTCGAAGGGTCATCCATTTTGCGCTGAGCTTACTGGAGGATCCTTCGAGGCCCGCTTCGCGGGCACCTCAGGCTTAGGCTGAGGGTGGGCGAGTGTGAGGGCCGATGGCATCCAACGACCGCGAAAAAGTTCTCGCCGCCCACGATGTTTCACGTGAAACATCGCGGCTCCTCGACATCTACGTCGAGCAACTCAAGCGCTGGCAGACGGTAAAAAACCTCGTCGGGCCGGCCACGCTGTCGGAGGTCTGGACGCGGCACATCGCCGACGCGCTTCAGCTCCTGGCACTGGCGCCCGACTCCAAGCGCTGGCTCGATCTCGGCTCGGGAGCGGGCATCCCCGGCTTGATTCTCGCAATCGCTGGGCGTGATCGCGAAATGTTTCACGTGAAACTTTTGGAGAGCAACGCGCGCAAATGCGCCTTCCTCACGGAGACCGCCCGACTCACCGGCGCGCCCGTCACTGTGCTCAACGCCCGCATCGAAGAGGTCATCACAGAGCAGGCCGGCACCGAAGTGGTCTGCGCCCGTGCACTTGCACCTTTGCCCCAGCTGCTCGATTGGACCGAACCTCTGTTAAAAACCGGTGCAGTAGGGCTGTTTCCGAAGGGGCGTGATGCATCCACGGAATTGACCGAGGCCCAGCGTAAGTGGACTCTCACCTACGATTCGATCCCGAGCCGGACCGACTCGCAGGCCCGGATCCTGCGCGTCACGGCCCTCTCCCGCGTGGATTCATGACCGATCCGAGACGGCCCCTGCGCATCCTGGCGCTCGCCAACCAGAAGGGCGGCGTCGGCAAGACCACGACCGCCATCAATCTCGGCACGGCGCTGGCCGCCATCGGCGAGAACGTGCTCGTCATCGATCTCGATCCGCAGGGCAATGCCTCGACGGGCCTCGGCATCGACCGGCGCAACCGTGACGTCTCGACCTACCACGTCATGGCGGGCGAAGCCTCACTGGCCCAGGCCATCGTGCCGACGGCCGTGCCGCGCCTCTCGGTGGCGCCCTCGACCATGGACCTACTCGGCCTCGAACTCGAACTGGCGAGCCTGCCCGACCGGGCGCATCGCTTGCGCGGCGTGCTGCAGGACATCAAGGCGCATCCGGCGACGCAGGGCGTCACCTACGTCCTGATCGACTGCCCGCCCTCGCTGAACCTGCTGACCATCAACGCACTGGCCGCCGCCGACGCCGTGCTGGTGCCGCTGCAATGCGAGTTTTTCGCGTTGGAGGGGCTGAGCCAGCTCCTGCGCACTGTCGACCAGGTCAAGACCGCGCTGAACCCGCGCCTGGAGATCCAGGGCGTGGTGCTCACCATGTACGACCCGCGCAACAACCTCTCGACCCAGGTCGAGGCGGACGTGCGCGGCTTCCTCGGCGACAAGGTCTACGGCACCACGATCCCGCGCAACGTGCGCGTCTCCGAGGCGCCCTCGCATGGCAAGCCGGTGCTGCTCTACGACCTGAAATGCGCCGGCTCGCAGGCCTATCTCCGCCTCGCCTCCGAGGTGATCCAGCGCGAAGGCCGCATACCGCCGCCCGCAGCCGCCGCCTGAATTTTTGTTTTGTCGCGCCCTCTGACGACGAACCGGCGTCCACTTCGTCTGAGAGCACTCACGACGCGTAATGGAGTATCCTGATGGCGATGGCGGATGATGCGGCGCGGCCCAGGCTCGGGCGTGGGCTCGCGGCCCTGATCGGCGATTTCCCCACCGAGCCGCGCGGCAGCTACGACCGCGAGCAGCGCAAGGTCGCGGTGGAATTCCTGCGCCCGAACCCGCGCAACCCGCGCCGCAGCTTTTCGGAGACGGAGCTCAAGGAGCTCTCCGAATCGATCCGGATGCGCGGCGTCATCCAGCCGGTGGTGGTGCGGCCGCTGCCGGGCGTGCCGGGCACCTATGAAATCGTGGCCGGCGAACGCCGCTGGCGCGCGGCGCAGATCGCCGGGCACACGGAGGTGCCGATCGTCGTCCTTCACCTCGACGACAAGGCCTCGCTCGAATACGCGATCCTCGAAAACATCCAGCGCGCCGACCTGAACGCCATCGAGGAGGCTTCGGGCTACGAGCGCCTGATGAGCGAGTTCAAATATACCCAGCGCGAACTCGCCGAGATCCTGGGCAAGAGCCGCAGCCACCTCGCCAACACGCTCCGCTTGCTGCAGTTGCCCCAAGGGATCCAGGATCGCGTCACCAACACCGAGATCAGCGCCGGCCATGCCCGTGCGCTGCTCTCCGTACACGATCCCGAAACCGTGGCCCGCCGCATCGTCGCCGAAGGGCTGTCCGTCCGCGACATCGAGGCGATCGCTGCCGCCGAAGCCGAGGTTCAGGCCAACGCCGACGAGACGCCGCAATCCGCAAAACCGCGCCGCGCGGCCGAGAAGGATGCCGGCATCCGCACCCTGGAGCAGACGCTCGCCAAGGCGCTGGGCTTCGGCGTCGCCGTGAAGGCGCGGCCATCGGGCGAAGGTGAGATCCGGATCCGCTACAGCAACGCGGACGAGTTCGCGGCGTTGTGCCGGAAGCTCGACGCGGGCGTGGCCTGAAGGACGCAACAAACGAGCTTGCGCCCCCTTTCCCGGACACCTGCAGCGCCGCGGAATGTGATCCGGGATCCAGCGTAGGAAGGGACGCGCAGCGGCACGACACGAACGGCGTAAGCGTTTGACGCTTCGCGGGTTTTTGTGCCGGACCCCGGATCGGGTTCGGCTTGCGCTCCACCCGTCCGGGGAAGGGCGCGGTGGATATGAAGCGGGCGTCCGGCGACAATCGGCTTGCCCGCTCCGCCCCCCAAAACACCGTTTCCCACTCACTCCTCACCTTCGTCATTGAATCGTCACCGAGCATCCGGCAACAGGGCGCGGCCAACCCCAGCGGAGCCGTTGCCCCATGGACTTCCATCGCCGCTTTACCGTGCTGATGTGCACGCCGACCTTCGACCCGGACGATCTCGAAGGCGTGCGCGTCAACCAGATCGTGGCGGCGGTCGAGGGCCGGGGCTTCGAGGTGATCCGGGCGCGCCGCGTCGAGGATGCCTCGATCGCCGTGCAGACCGACGCCGCCATCGGCTGCATGGTCGTCGATTGGGGCAAGCGCGGCCTCGACGGCAAGGCGGCGGCGCTCATCGACATGATGCGCAAGCGCGGCCTCGAGATGCCGATCGTCATCATGGTCCGCCGCAAGCGGCTGGAGGACATCCCGGTCGAGCTGCTCGACTTCATCGACGGCTACATCTTCCTGGCGGAAGAAACCCCGGAATTCATTGCCCGCGGCCTCGTCAGCCGGGTGACGCAATATGCCGAGACCCTCAAGACGCCGTTCTTCGGCGCGCTCGTCGACTACGCCGAGATGGGCAACCAGCTCTGGACCTGCCCGGGCCATAACGGCGGCATCTTCTACAACCGCTCGCCCATCGGCCGGATCTTCGTCGAGCATCTCGGCGAGGCGATCTTTCGCGACGACCTCGACAACTCGGTGCTCGATCTCGGCGACCTGCTGACCCACGAGGGCCCGGCGCTGAAGGCGCAGAAAGAAGCGGCGCAGATCTTCGGCGCCGAAAAGACCTACTTCGTCCTCAACGGCACCTCGGCCTCGAACAAGGTCGTGCTCGGCTCCCTGGTGGCCGAGGGCGACCTCGTCCTGTTCGACCGCAACAACCACAAGGCCGCCCATCACGGCGCCCTGATGATCGCCGGCGGCATCCCGATCTTCCTGGAGACCGACCGCAACGCCTATGGGCTGATCGGGCCGATCTACCACGATGCCCTCGACGAGAAGGCGATCCGCAAGAAGATCAAGCACAACCCGCTGGTGACGGACAAGGAAGCCTGGCGCCGCGAGCGCCCGTTCCGCGTCGCGGTGATCGAGCAATGCACCTATGACGGCACGATCTACGACGCGCGCATGATCGTCGAGAAGATCGGCCACCTCTGCGACTACATCCTGTTCGACGAGGCCTGGGCGGGCTTCATGAAGTTCCACCCGCTCTTCGCCGGCCACTTCGCCATGGGCCTGACCGGGCTCGACGAGACCTCGCCGGGCGTCATCGCCACGCAATCGACCCACAAGCAGCTCGCGAGTTTTTCGCAGGCCTCGCAGATCCACACCAAGGACAGCCACATCCGCGGCCAGACGCGGCGCGTCGAGCATCGCCGCCTCAACGAGAGCTTCCTGGTCCACGCCTCGACTTCGCCCTTCTACCCGATCTTCGCCTCGCTCGATGTCGGCGCGCAGATGATGAAGGGCCGCTCCGGCATGATCCTCTGGGACGACACGATCCGGCTCGGCATCGAGTGGCGCAAGAAGGTCCGCGCCATCCGGCGCGAGTTCGAGGAGAAGGAGGGCGATCCGAAGCGCCGCTGGTTCTTCGACCCTTTCGTGCCCGATACCGCGACGAACGCGGACGGCGACGAGGTGGCCTGGGAGAGCCTGCCCACCGACGTGCTCGCCTCCGACCCCAAGCACTGGGAGCTGAAGCCCGGCGCCCGCTGGCACGGCTTCACGCAGGTCGCGCCCGGCTACGCCATGACCGACCCGAACAAGCTGACGGTCCTCACCCCCGGCTTCGACCGCAAGACCGGCGAGTATGCCGAGCACGGCGTGCCGGCGCCGATCGTGGCGCAATACCTGCGTGAGAACCGGATCGTCGCCGAGAAGAACGATCTCAACTCGCTCCTCTTCCTGCTCACCCCCGGCGTCGAATCGTCGAAGGCGGGCACGCTGATCTCGGGTCTCGTCGCCTTCAAGCGCCTGCACGACGACAACGTGCCGCTCGAAGAGGCGATGCCGGAATTCGTGCGGCGCCGCCCAAACCGCTACCAGGGGGTACGCCTGCGTGATCTCTGCTCGGACTTCCACAATTTCCACCGGGAGGCCGGCACCTCGAAATTGCAGCGCAAGCAGTTCGAGCCCGGTCACCTGCCCGAGATGGTGATGGCCCCGAAGGCCGCCGCCCAGATGCTGACCCGCAACCACGTCGACTTCGTGCCGATCGCGGAAGCGGAAGGCCGCGTCGCCACGACGCTGATGCTGGTCTATCCGCCGGGCATCGGCACGGTGCTGCCGGGCGAGCGCCTGGACGAGCGGGCGAAGCCCATGCTCGATTACTTCAAGATGTTCGAGCGCTCGGCCAACCTGTTTCCGGGCTTTGAGGCCGAGATCCAGGGCGTCTACCGTCAGGTCGAGACTGACGGGCGCATCCGCTTCTTCACCTACGTCCTGCGCGAGGGCCAATGACGGCGCAGCCGGCGGTACCCGCCGCGCACTGGCCCGACATCGTCATCCGGCCCTCATCCGATGGCGACGTCGCGCCGATGGTGGCGATCTACGAGCACCACATCCGCCGCGGCGTCGGCGATGTCGGCGACTTCGAGGAGGAGCGCCTGCTCCCCGACGACCTCAAGCGTCGCCGCAAGACCATGCGCAAGAAGCGCCTGCCCCACCTCGTCGCCGAGTGCGCCGGGCTGGTGGCGGGCTATGCCTACGCCGTGCCGTTTCGCAAGCGCCCGGCCTATCGCTACACCCTCAAGCACTCGATCTACGTCCACCCCGACCACCTGCATTCGGGCATCGGCCGGCGCTTGCTGCCGGCGCTGATCGAGGCCTGCGCGGCCGGCGGATACCGCCAGATGATCGGCTATATCGACGCCCGCAACGAGGCCTCGCTCCGCCTGCACGAGGCCTGCGGCTTCACCCGCGTCGGCTACCTGCCGGCCATCGGCTACAAATACGGCCGCTGGAGCGACAGCGTCATGGTCCAGTGCCCGCTCGGCACCGGATCGAACGATCAGCCAGCCGCCTGGGGGCGCCCGCCGGAGCCGGTGCTGGTGGTGACGGGCGATCCTTTTCCGGAGGCCTGATGGCCGTTGTGACGACGATCCGCCGGCACGCCCTTGGGCTCCTCGCGGCAGCCACGATCGTCGGTGTCCTCGTGGGATGCGGCGGCCCCACCGGCCTGCCCCCCGACCCGCCGGGCGTCGAGGCGGTGAGGGAAGGGGCCTTCAGCGAGGTCGTCCGCACGGCTGACCGGGACGCGCAAGCGGCGATCGTCGCGCAACTCGCCTCGCGTTTCGGCAAGAATCTTCGCGTCCTGCCACGCCGCATCGACAGCGATGCCGATCCTGCGCCGATCAAGGACTACTACGACAAGGCGATGATCGCAGGGCAGGGCTGGAAGGAGTTCGTCCTCACCGAGAACCCCACCGCCTGGTCCTTCGCCTATACCAGCCCGGACGATCGCTCGGTCCTCGCCGTGGTCGTGCTCAACCCGCGTTTCGCCCCCGAAGGCGGCGGCAACGTCCCGTTCTCGATCCTGACGAACCTGCCGGAGACGGGTGGCCGCTGACACGGCTTCCCTACATCGGTTTCGTTCGCGCAACCCTTTTCCCGGACGCCTGCAGCGAAGCGGAAGGCGATCCGGGACCTAGATCACGCTGCGTTTTGATCGGATCGATCAAAACGCAGAAAACGTGATCGATTCAAAAGTTTGGAGCAGGCTTCGAGCGAAAAACCGTTGCCACTTTTTCGCAGCCTGCTCTAGCGAAACAAGGGCCGCGTAGCGGCTCGATTCGAACGGCGCAAAGAGGCGACGCTTCGCGGATTCTTATGCTGGGCACCGGATCGGGTTCCGCTGTCGCTTCACCCGTCCAGTGAAGAGGGGCCGAGATGATTGCCTAGGGGTGTCTCACCCGCGACATCCCCCGATCCAGCAGCCGCCCCCCCGCCAGCCCGTTCAGCGCGATGATCACGGCCACTGCCAACGCGTGCATGGCGAGGTCGCTCGCGGTCGCGTCGTGCGGATGGAACGGCACCAGCAGGGCCGCCGCCGCACCCGCCGTGGCGAGCCCGGCGAGCGCCGCCGTGAGGTTCGGCCGCATCGGGCAGGCCCGGCGCAGCATCAGCACCAGCAGCACCGAGAGCGGCAACGATACACCGAGCAGGAAATAGAGGCAGCCGCGCATCTCCGCGGCGTCGGCGAGGTTCGTATCCGGCGCGATCCAGGCGCGCAGGCAACCGAGGCTGCTTGCGCCGATCCAGAGCGCCAGCGGCGGCAGCGGCAGCAGCGGCCAAAGCCGTGAACGTCCGGGCACGCTGGTCTGGAAGGCGGCGAGCGCCGCGCAGAGGGCGGTCGACACGGCACCGATCGCCGCGACGCAGAGATCGGGAACGCCGAGCCGCTCGCGCACGGCGTGGAGGTCGGCGAGGGGGGACAGCACCACGGCCAGCCCCAACACGGCCGCGAACCAGCCGAGAGCGCGGAGGGCGGGCGGCGCAAGCCGGCGCACCGGCGTGAGATCGCCCGCAAGGTCGTCGACGAGACTGTCGAGGCGGAGAGACTCAGACATCGCCATCCCTCCTCTCCTTCGCGAGGGCCGTTCGGAGCGCCTTCAGCGCCCGGTGAAGGTTGACCTTGAGCGCACCGGTGCTGCGTCCCGTCAGGGCGGCCGCCTCGGCGAGCGAGTGTTCGCGTAGGCTCAAGTGCTCCACCGCCTGACGTTGCCCGTCGGGGAGGGCCGCGACGGCCTTGGCCAGCCGGCTGTCGCGGTCGCGCGCTTCGAGGCCGTCTCCCGCCGCCGGCAGGCCTTCGTCGGCGCGGCTCTCGTAGGCGATCGGATCATGCGCCTCCTTCGGGCGCCGGCCCTGGTGGCGCATCAGGTCGACCGCGCGCCGCTGCGCGATGGCCCGCAGCCAGGGCAGGAACGGCCGGGCCGGATCGTAGCTCGCCCGCGCCCGGTGCACCGTCATTAGCGTGTCCTGCACCACGTCCTCGACCGCCTCGCCTCGGATACCCTTCGCCCGTGCCGCCGCCGCGATCACCGGCATGCAGGCGCGCAGCAGATCGCGATAGGCCTCCGCGTCGCCGGCCTGGGCCGCCGTCATCGCTGCCGACAGCGTGTCTTCGAGCCTATCGGCCGATGTGGCGCGCCTCTCCATGCGCATTGTTAGCGCCCCGAAGGGGCCCACGGGAAGCAGAGATGCCGGCGCCGTGCCGGCCGAGCCGAGGCGGAGCGCGGCTCCGGTCGAGAGGAAGTCCATCGCATGATCCGATCGGCCGGGTCCAAGACCCGGCCTGGGCAGGAGGGCTGCGTCAGTGCTTCTCCATCGAATCCTTCTTCATGCCGTCCTTGTGCATGGAGTCCTTCTTCATGGCGTCGCCCTTCATCATGGTGTCCTTCTTCATGGCATCGCCCTTCATCGCGTCGCCCTTCATGGCATCGCCCTTGGGCGCCTGTTCCTTCATCGGCTCGACGGCGAGGGCAGGCAGCGTCGCGACGGACAGGGACAGCAGGGCGGCCGACAGAACGGTCTTCATGGGGTGGCGCATCGGAATGTTCTCCAGGGGATCGGAGGGACCCGCTCCGGGCGCCTCGACGACTCATTCGCGCCGGTCTGCCGCCGGTTACAGCCGCGCCGCGCCGAGAATGCGCCCATCGTCGGCCTGCACGATCACGGCGGCGTCCTCGCCCGCCGGCACCCCTTCGCCGAGGCTGAGCGGCGCACCGCGCCAGGTCGCGACCTCGCGGATCGAGCGGACGATGTTCGATTCGGTCAGCGTGCGGCCGCTATTCTCGCCCCGCCCGACCGGCGTGGTGCGCCGCCGGTCGAAGCCGACGAGCAGCACCCGCCCCGCGCCGGCGCCTGGACCGACCGCGATCGACAAACCGGCCCCGCCCCGGCTGAGGCTCACGGGTACCCCAGTCACGGCCTGCGCCTTCGCCTGGGCGATCGCCGCTCCGGCCTCGCCACGGCGCGAGCCGATGACGCTGCTGCGCCCGTCGACGACCATCTGCGGCGTGAACGCCGTCTCGCCGAGTCGGCCGGCATAGGCCTCCTGCCGCGCGGTCGCCGCCGTCAGCGAATACGGGTCCCGCCAGCCGAGCCTGTTCCAATAGGTGACGTGGAAGGCGAGCGGCAGCACGTCGCGGCGCGCCGCCAGATCGGTGAGATAGGCGTCGGCCGGCGGACAGGACGAGCAGCCCTGCGAGGTGAACAACTCGACGACGACGGGCCGCTCGGCCGCCTCGGCGAGGGGTGCCGCGAGCAGGGCGGCGGCGAGAAGGAGAATGCGCATGATTCGGATCCCGGTGGATACGAACTCGCCTTCGTCTCGCGCGACGGCGGGGTTACGGGCGCCCCGAATTCCGGCGCTTCGCGATCTGGTCGACGCGTTTGGCGACCTTCCGGCCATAGGGGCTCGGCCGCCCTGGAGGGCCGGAGAGTGCGCGGGCAACCAGCGGCGCGTTGGTGCCGTGACGCGCGATCAGCCTCTGCGCCTCGGCCTCGACGGCGGCCTGTCTCGGCCGGTGTTCGGTGATCCAGCGGCGTAAATGGGTCAGCATCATCGGGTTAGTTCGGGCCGTCCCGGCGCAATGGCAGGCCCCCGGCCGCGTGATCCGTGCGAGATGGTTAGCGGGGCGTTGATCCGATCGCGCGGATCGCGTCGCAGTCGGTACGCTTCCGCCTTGCTTGACACCCCCCGCCCCGTCCCTAAACGGTCCGCACTCCTCGAAGCCCGGACCGACCATGTCGAGCGATGCCGATCTCGCGCCGAAAACCTCGTTCCAGGGGCTGATCCTCACGCTCCAGCGCTTCTGGGCGGCGCAGGGCTGCGTCATCCTGCAGCCCTACGACATGGAAGTCGGGGCCGGCACCTTCCATCCGGCGACCACGCTTCGCGCCCTCGGGCCGCGGCCCTGGAAGGCGGCCTACGTGCAGCCCTCGCGCAGGCCGAAGGACGGGCGCTACGGCGAGAACCCCAACCGGCTGCAGCACTACTACCAGTTCCAGGTCATCCTGAAGCCGAACCCGCCGAACCTGCAGGAGCTCTACCTCGAGTCCCTGGCGGCGATCGGCGTGGACCTGGCGCTCCACGACATCCGCTTCGTCGAGGACGACTGGGAGAGCCCGACGCTCGGCGCCTGGGGCCTCGGCTGGGAATGCTGGTGCGACGGCATGGAGGTGAGCCAGTTCACCTATTTCCAGCAGGTCGCCGGCTTCGAATGCGCGCCCGTGGCGGGCGAACTGACCTACGGTCTCGAGCGGCTCGCCATGTACGTGCAGGGCGTCGAGAACGTCTACGACCTGAACTTCAACGGCCGCGAAGGTGACGACAAGGTTACCTACGGCGACGTGTTTCTCCAGGCCGAGCAGGAATATTCCCGACACAACTTCGAGGCCGCCGACACGGCGATGCTGTTTCGCCAGTTCACGGACGCCGAAAAGGCCTGCCGGAGCTATCTCGACGCGGGCGACCCCGGCGAGGGGCAGCGGCACAGGATGGCGCAGCCCGCCTATGACCAGTGCATCAAGGCGAGCCACGTCTTCAACCTTCTCGACGCCCGCGGCGTGATCTCGGTGACCGAACGGCAGAGCTACATCTTGCGCGTCCGCGAACTGGCGAAGGCCTGCGGGGCGGCTTGGCTGCGGACGGAAGCCGGCGGGGCGATCGCGGCTTGAATTGCGGCCGATAGCCAGTTCGCAATGGCCGACGCCGCAGACCGGCACGGCGTCACCCTCGCCGAGGCCACGCGGGTCTGGGCGCGGATCGCGCTTCTGAGCTTCGGCGGCCCGGCCGGACAGATCGCGGTGATGCACCGCATCCTGGTCGACGAACGCCGCTGGATCGGCGAGCAGCGCTTCCTTCACGCCCTCTCCTACTGCACGCTACTGCCCGGCCCCGAGGCGCAGCAACTCGCGATCTATATCGGCTGGCTGATGCACCGGACGGTGGGCGGCCTCATCGCCGGCATCCTGTTCGTGCTGCCGGGCGCCGTGGCGATCATGGCGCTCAGCCTCGTCTACGTCGCCTTCGGCCAGACCGGCCTCGTCGCCGGGTTCTTTTTCGGTTTGAAATGCGCCGTGCTCGCCGTCGTCCTTCAAGCGGTCATCCGGGTCGGATCGCGGGCGCTCCGCAACGGAACCATGCGCGCGATCGCAGCCCTCGCTTTCGTCGCGATCTTCGTTCTCTCGCTGCCGTTTCCGCTGATCGTCCTCGCCGCCGGGCTCGCCGGCTATCTAGGCACGCGCCTCGGATCGACCGCCTTCCAGGCCGGCGGCCATGGCGCATCCGGCCCGGGCCTGTCCGATGCCGACAGCCTGCTCGGCGACGGCGTGCCGGCCCATGCCCTGCCCGACACCGCGTGGTCGCTGCGCATCGGCGCCATCCTGGCGGTCCTGTGGCTGGCGCCCGTGATCGGGCTCGCCGCCTGGCTCGGAACCGGCAACGCCTTCGCCGACATCGCGGTGTTCTTTTCCAAGATGGCGCTCGTCACCTTCGGCGGCGCCTATGCCGTCCTCGCCTACGTGGCGCAGGCCGGCGTGGAGACCTATGGCTGGTTGAAGCCCGGCGAGATGCTCGACGGCCTCGGCATGGCCGAGACCACGCCGGGGCCGCTGATTATGGTCACGCAGTTCGTCGGCTTTCTCGGCGCCTACCGTGCGCCCGGCAGCCTCGATCCCTACCTCGCCGGCATCCTCGGCGGCCTGCTGACCACCTGGGTCACCTTCGTACCCTGCTTCCTCTGGATCTTTGCCGGTGCGCCCTACGTCGAGGCGCTGCGCGGAAATCGGGCGCTGTCCGGAGCGCTCGCGGCGATCACGGCGGCAGTGGTCGGGGTCATCCTCAACCTCGCGGTCTGGTTCGCGCTCCACACGCTGTTCGCCCGCGTCGCGGTTTTGCGGCCGGGCCTCGGGCTGGCGATCGAGGTGCCGGTGCCGGCGAGCGTCAACGGACCGGCATTCCTGCTCACCCTGGCAGCCGTCGTGGCGGTGCTGCGCTTCAAGTCCGGCATGATCCCGACGCTGCTCGCCTGCTCGGCCGTCGGCGTCGCCCTGCATCTGGCCGGCATCGCCTGAGCCGCCGGCGTAGCCCTTGCGCGCTCCGAGGCGTCATGCCAGCTTGAGCTGTCCGTGAAGGACGATGTGGGAGAGCCCAGCCCGGCGACGAGCCGGTCATGGCGCCGACGGAGCAACCACCCCCGGAACCTCTCAGGCACAATCACCGCATCGTTGGACATCTGGAGAGAGGCGTCGGTCGACGCCCACCGAAGGAGAAACCTCTCCGCCCCGGCGGCGCGAGGGAAGCTCTCAGGTACCCGCGACAGATGGGGGCAACCGGCCGGCCGTGAGGCAGGCCGGAGAACCGATCGTCGTGGAGGGCCGATGAACACGGATACCGTCGAGATCGCCCGCTCCGCCTCTCCGTCGGCGGAGGCCATGAGGCGCACCCCGCTCTACGGGCTGCATCTGCGGCACGGCGCCAGGATGGTTCCGTTTGCTGGCTACGAGATGCCGGTCCAGTATCCAGCCGGGCTGCTCAAGGAACACATCCACACCCGCGCCCAGGCCGGCCTCTTCGATGTTTCGCATATGGGCCAGCTCAGCGTGCGTGCCCGCTCGGGTGACCTCGCCGAAGCGGCTCGCGCCCTCGAAACGCTGATCCCGATCGACATTCTCGGCCTGGCACTCGGGCGTCAGCGCTACGGCTTCCTGACCAACGAGGCCGGCGGCATCATCGACGACCTGATGGTGGCGAACCTCGGCGACCATCTCCTCGTCGTCGTCAATGCGGCCAACAAGGCGCAGGACGAAGCGCATCTGCGCGCGCACCTGCCCGAGGGCATCGCCCTCGCATCGGTCCCCAACGCATTGATCGCCCTTCAGGGGCCGCAGGCCTACGTGACGCTCGAGCGCCTTACCGCCGACATCGACGGCATCCGTTTCATGGATGTTCGCGCCACCAGGATCCTCGGAGCCTCCTGCCTCGTCGCGCGCTCGGGCTATACCGGCGAGGACGGCTTCGAGATCTCGCTTCCCGCCGACCGCGCCGAAGAGATCGCGGAGGCGCTGCTCGCCGATGCCGACGTGCTGCCGGTCGGCCTCGGCGCCCGCGATTCGCTGCGGCTCGAGGCCGGGCTCTGCCTGCACGGCTCGGACATCGACGCCGGCACCACGCCGGTCGAGGCCGGCCTGCTCTGGGCGATCCAGCCGGTGCGCCGCCCCGGCGGCGCACGCGCGGGCGGTTTTCCCGGCGCGCACCGCATCCTCAGCGAGATCGAGCACGGCCCTTCGCGCCGCCGCGTCGGCCTCAGGCCCGAAGGCCGCGCGCCCGTGCGCGCCGGCGCCTCGCTGTTCGCATCGGAGGAAGACCCCGAACCCGCCGGGGCCGTCACCTCGGGCGGCTTCGGGCCGAGCCTCGGGGCCCCCATCGCCATGGGCTACCTGCCGACGCCGCTCGCCGAGCCCGGCACCCGCGTCTTCGCCGAACTGCGCGGGCAGCGTCTGCCGCTCACAGTCACGGCGATGCCCTTCGTCCCGGCTGGATTCAAGCGCAGCTGATCCCCCTCCCCTCTCACGGAGCGACCCATGCTGAAATTCACCGATGAACACGAATGGCTGAAACTCGATGGCGACGTCGCCACGGTCGGCATCACGCGCCACGCCGCCGAGCAGCTCGGGGACCTCGTCTTCATCGAGCTGCCGAAGGTCGGAGCCAAGCTGAAGAAGGGCGATGCCGCCGCCGTGGTCGAGTCTGTCAAGGCGGCGTCGGACGTCTACGCGCCGCTCTCGGGCGAGGTCACGGAGGTCAACGACGCTGCCGTCGCCGACCCGGCCGGTGTCGGCAGCGATCCGCAGGGTGGCGGCTGGCTCTACAGGATCCGCCTCGACGACGTCTCGGCGCTGGAAGGCCTGATGGACGAGGCGGCCTATACCGAGTTTGCGGTATAGGATTTTAGGCTGGCGGCCTGCAAAGGACCCTCCCCCGCAGAGGGGGAGGGTATTGCGCGACTGCAGCGAGCGAAGGCACCATGTCGAATCCCAATTTATTCGCCGGCAAAACGTGCATCGTCTTCGATGCCTACGGGACGCTGTTCGACGTCAACGCGGCGGTGAACCGCCACGCCGAGGCGATCGGCTCCGAGGCCGAGGCGTTCTCGGCGCTGTGGCGGAACAAGCAGCTCGAATACAGCTGGGTCCTCGGCCTGATCGGCCGCTACACGAGTTTCTGGTCGCTGACCGAACAGGCGCTCGACTTCGCGTTGGCGAAGTATCCGAGCATCGACTGTGCCCTGCGCGCGCCGCTGCTCGACGCCTATCGCGATCTCGATGCCTATGCCGAAGTCCCGCAAGTCCTGGCCCGCTTGCGCGAGGCGGGACTGCGGACGGCGATATTTTCCAACGGAAATCAAACCATGCTCGATCGGGCCGTGGCCTCGGCCGGGCTCGGCGAGCGGCTCGACGCGGTGCTCTCGGTCGACGACGTGCAGACCTATAAGACCTCGCCGCGCGCCTATCAGTTCGTGCTCGACCGGCTCGGCGTCGCATCGGCCGAAGTCGTGTTCTGCTCCTCGAACCGCTGGGACATCGCGGGCGCGTCGGCCTTCGGCTTCACGCCGGTCTGGGTGAACCGCACCGGCCTGCCGGACGAGTATCCCGACCTGCCGCCGGCCACCGTCGTGAAGGATCTCGGCGGATTGCTGTGAGCCTCACCCCCGCGCCCGTCCCCGCATCGAGGCCGGTTGCCCCGGCAGCTGCAGTTTGAACCCGGTGGCGACGATGGCGTCGCCCTCGACCCGGTACACCTGCAGATTCCGGTCGGCGTAGTTGCCGATATAGACGTAGCGGCCGGACGGCGAGAACACGATGCCCTGGGTGACCGCGCCGGCCTCGGCCGCGCCGGTGACGCGCACGGAGCCCTCGGGATCGATGGTGAGCAGCACCGCGAGGCCGGTCTTCGTGTAGTTCGGGCTCGCATGCGGAGCCGAGGCGCCGCGCACCACCGAGACGGCGGCGTGGCGCCCGTCCGGCGCGATGTCGAGGGATTCCGGCGTGTCGCCGACACCGAGCCAGTCGACCACTTTCGGCACGGTGAGGTCGGCGTCGATCACCGTGACGCTGTCGGCGTTGCCATCGGAGGGCGCGCCGCCGGTGTTGCCGGTGAGCGCGAGGCGGGCGTCCGGCGTCACCTCGATGGGATAGACGCCGGCACCCACGGGCATGTCCTGCTTCGGGTCGTAGGAGACGTTGGTCCCGTCGATCGCGAGCACGCCGACCTTGCCGGCCTTGTTCTTGGTGACGAAGGCGCGCCGGCCGTTCGGCGAGATCGCCACCGCGGCGGCTTCGTCGCCGACCTCTACGACGCCGATTTGTGTCACCGTGGTGCCCACGATGGTGAGCACGCTCACGCTCTTGCCCTCGCGGTTGGCGATGAGGGCGAGGTCGCCCGCCCCGTTGATCGCGAGGCCCGAGGGCTGGCGGCCGACGTGCAGCGTCTCGACGAGGCTCGGCGGGTCGGTGGTCAGGTCGACGACGTGCAGCCGGTCGTCGGGCTTTGCGAAGAACGGGGCGTCGGCGCTCTCCTGCTGCATCGTCACCGAACTCGCCACGAGGCCGAGGCGGCCGTCGGGGGTGATCTGCAGGTTCGTCGGCGGGCCGTAGACCGAGTTGTCGAGCAGCATCGTCGTGGCGACCTGCGGGTGCGCTTCGTCGCTGACGTCGATGAAGGCGAGGGCGTCCGACCCGTTCGGCCCATTCCGGTCGCCGTCGGGCTCGAAGAAGGTCTTTCCGTCGAGGCCGACGAGGATGAAGGCGGGCGCCTGCGCGGCCTGGGGCGCGCCGGGTCCCAGCAGCAGCGCCGCGAGAAGCGCCAGACTTCCCGATCGTACCGTCATCCCGTGCGCTCCTCGGCCCCGCGGCGACCCGATGCTGGGCGCCGCCTCCGAGGGTGGGGCGCGGACTTCGGAAGGCAATGCGCGCGTAGTAACAGCATCGGCATCGCATGCCGTCCGGCACGATTTCTCCCGGCCGCGTTTCCTGATTTTTAAGCACGCCGCTGTTTAGCTCGTCCCAACGCCATTGGGAGATTGCAAGCGTGCGTGCCTCCACGTCCTTCGGACTCGTTCATCACGGATTTCGCGCCGTCGTCATCGGCGCATTGGCTCTTGCCGCCGCCGGCCATGCCGACGCTCGCGACGGCCGCAACGGCGCCCTGATCGGCGGCGGCAAGAGCCAATGCGCC
>NZ_VRVE01000033.1:0-40410 GCF_008040035.1 Methylobacterium sp. WL9 | reverse complement strand
CCTCCTGCCTCCTCCCCACAGGGGGGAGGGGAGACGCCCCTGCGCCCGACAGATTCACGCGGACAGCGGCCCACCTGGCACCCGCGCTTCGCCATCCGCCCCTATCCGGTTGAGTGGGAGCGGGAGATGAGCCTGAAGGGCCGCGCCATCCGCGTGCGCCCGGTGCGCCCCGAGGACGAAGGGCTATTTGCCGCCTTCTTCGCCGAGATCGACCCGGAGGACGTGCGCCTGCGCTTCTTCTCCCCCATCCGCCACTTCAACCACGCCTTCCTCGCCCGCCTGACCCAGCTGGACTACGCCCGCGCCATCGCCTTCGTCGCCCTCGATGCGGACGACGGCGAAAGGATGCTCGGCGCGGTCCGCCTCCACGCCGACGCCAACCACGAGAGCGGCGAATTCGCCATCCTCGTCCGCTCGGACATCAAGGGCGTGGGGCTGGGTTATGCGCTGATGCGGATGATGCTGGACTGGGCGAAGGCGGAGGGAATTTTGCGGGTGGAGGGAAGTGTGCTGGCAGAGAATCGGGCGATGTTGGCCGTTTGTCGGCGGCTGGGATTCAACTTGAGCGTCGACGAACAAGATTCTGGTTTGTTTTTCGTAATTATAAAAATAAACTAATGCACGTTTTACAGTTGGTCGATTTGTTTGTATTTTGTTGCAATGCTATCTAGAGAACACCATGACATAAACTCAAGCAAAACCACTATTATAAAGTAATAAAATGACGAAATAAAAATTATCATATTTTGAAATATTTCGCTAATTACGGTTTGAGCGCTCGTTGAGGCCTTAATTAATAAAATTAGGTTGGTGACAGAACCAAGCAAAGCCAACATCAGGAAGGGTTTTTCAAATATTTCTAATTTTTGTCTTTTAATTGTCAATCTTACCGCTAGGAGATTGAGCTGACTGATCTTGTCGTCAGCTATCCGACTAGGGACGCCTCGGATAGCGGCGAGATCTCGGTCAATCTGTCGCATCAGCCGGTTTGCGCGTCGGAGAATCGGTGCACGAAAGACCGAAAGCCCCGCTCCTATCCCAAAACCCAGTTGCAATAAGCTTCCAAACTCGCCCATAGTGGCCACAGGCAACCTCCGTTATTTTTATGCAGATTTACAATATACTCAAACAGGTCAGAGAGCAAAGAAACTTCGAGATCGCGGATGTCGCGAATGCCTCGAAGATAAGCTTGTCATCTCTTGAGAAAATTGAATCTGGGGAAAAAGATCCAAGCTTTAATCAGATTGAGAATTTGGCGAAGACATATGGAGTCCAGCCGTATTTATTTTACGACGCAAATTCTCCAAATATACCAGAAGGTCTGACCGATTTCCGGCGGACGACCCCCAGCCCAGCTAAAATTTCTCCTGCTGGATTCCGGCGGATCTGGACCTCGGAAGCGATTGCTGGTTTCGCCAACCAACTCCTGGAGGTTACGGGATATCAAAGGCCGCCATGGACGAATGAACCACTGCGCGGAAACATAAGCCTCGAACGCGCGACTAAGCTACGAAATTTCTTTGACAGTTGGTTTTCAAATAAAGAGTTGGGATTTGGATTTCTCGGCTCCGATGAACATTGCTTTTTGAGCGGCCTTAGAATTTTTATTGAATTAACAGGAATAACTATAAACATAAATGATGCGCCTCCAGAGGATTTTATAGGTTTTTACAACAGTAACCCAAATGAAACGCCATCAATTTTTGTAAATAGAAAGATAGCTTCAAAAAAAGCTCAGTTATTTACCCTTGTCCACGAGCTAGCTCACCATCTTCTGGACAAAGATGGGATTTCGAATCCGTTTCGGGCGAAAAATCAAATTGAGCGGCGTTGCAATGAATTTGCTGCAGAATTTATAGCTCCTATGGAGAGCTTTCAGCTTTTGGTTGAAAAGCATATTTCTAGATCAAATCAAAATGCCATAGAATTAATAAACATTATATCCAGTAAATCTCTTCTAAGCCGGTATGCTACAGCTATTCGGCTAAAGGAAGCGGGCTATTTAAAAGATGCAGACTTAAAACAATGGATAAAAATAAATAGCAATCTATACTTTGCACTAAGGGAGGAAAAATTAGAAGAAAGTGAGTCGGCAGGCTCAGGCGGACAAGTGCATGCAAAACGTTTGAGCGAATTAGGGTACTTACCCACTTATTTAGCTGCCACTGCTGTAAGAAAAAAGATCATTGATCGAATCGATGTTCAACAAGGAATGTTTTTAGCTGAAAGCATTCAAGATAAAGCTTTTTCGCTTGCCAAGCGCCGCGTAGAGGTGGCTGAGGCATGACTTCTTTCTCCTATGTGAAGGGCTGGATAATCGACTTTCGTACTGCGAGCAGCGTATTTGCCTCGGGAAGCAATGCTCGCATTAATGCTTTTATTGAGATGGTCGAAAACTCTCAGTTGTGGATTGCGCACTGTGAAAAAGACCTATTCAAAAAAGATACTAAACTTCAACCCGTTTTCGTCGATGGACAATAATGTATAATAGTACCAGATAGCGACATATATACTAGAAGTCTCGCTATCACGAAAAAGAAAATTAGCAAAAAATTGCTCAATGGAAACAATTCAGCAATTATGCTTGGTGCCACAGCCGCATCATATCAATATGGAATACTGTCGGACCACAAATCAGGTGACTTTCTTACAGTATCGGACATCTGTGATAAGTTAGGCATACCAACGTCTTCTACTGATAAATTTTTCGGAAATTAGCAGTTTGTTATGTTTGACTGGAGGCATGCCGACTATGCCTTATAAAATAAGGAATAACTCCCATTAGGGGATACGCTTCCTGCATGTTGCGTCATGCACAATCGGAATGAACTCGGTAGCTTCTCCTTGCCTTCCCGCCCCAGCACCCCATCTCCTACCCATCGATCTGTGGCCGGACTTTCCGGGCCGTGACTCCTTCGCAGGGCGGTTCCGTCGTTTCCACCCCTATCGGTATCTCCGGCTTTCCGCGTTCGCGCGGGGCGCTTACACGTTGCAAGCCTGCGAAGATTCTAAGGATTCTACATGACCACCGGTACCGTGAAATGGTTCAACGAGACCAAGGGCTTCGGCTTCATCCAGCCGGATGACGGCGGACAGGACGTGTTCGTGCACATCTCGGCCGTCGAGCGCGCCGGCATGCGCAACCTCGTCGAGGGCCAGAAGCTCTCGTTCGAGCTCGAGACCGACAAGCGCTCCGGCAAGAAGGCTGCCTCGCAGCTCCAGTCCGCCTGAACCGCGAAACCGCGCCGAACCCCTCGGGGCTCGGCGCACGACAAGAAAGCCGCCCCTCCGGGGGCGGCTTTTTTCGTTTCGGGGGTGAGGTCGGTCTCCCAGGCGGGGAGGGGCCCCTGCGAGCGCCCATGAAAAAGCCGCCCGGTGAGGGGCGGCTCCTGATTGTCCGGTGGTCCGTCGCAGGCGGGGGCCTGGATCGCGCCGCCGCGCCCGCGAGGACGGGGAAGCGGCTCAGCTCTCGCTTGATTCTGCGCTCTCGCCGGATTCGGCGCCCTCGTTCGTCTCGGTCTCGGGCTCACTCTCGGCCGGCTTCGGGGCGGCGGGGACGCCGCCATTGGTGTCGCGGCGGAAGCGCGAGGGCGGCGAGCGGCGGGCGGAGCCCTTCTCGACTTCGCCGGTGGAGAGGGCGATCTTCTTGGCGCGGGCGTTGAACTCGGCCATCGAGAGGCCCGGCGTCCGACCGTTCGGGGTGTTCTGTGCCATGGTCAGTCCTCCAGGCGCCGTGCGGCGCGCGCTCATCCGGAGCGTCGCGTGACGGCGCGGCAAATCAAAAGCCGTGAAGCCGCGGATCCGAGCGTGGCGGATGGTGGCGGTCCCGGCGTCGCCCAAGGCGCCGAATTGCGCAGAGGGTGCGTGGAGATAACACGTCCGGCCTGCGATGTGCCGATAAAATCCCACAGGGTTGCGGGCAACCTTCCCCTCGCTCTTGCCGCGCGGAGCACAAAGGTCTACTGATCCACCATCGATCTAAGCCCGAAATTTGGGCCGTGTACGCCTTCGCAGGGCGGTTCGGAATTTCTCGACTTCTATCGGTTATCGGACGGTTCGCCCCCCTCGGGTGGCCGATGCACTACGCATGATTTCCTGCGAAGCGACAAGGACGACTATGAGCACCGGCACCGTCAAGTGGTTCAACGATCAGAAGGGCTTCGGCTTCATTCAGCCTGACGACGGCTCCAAGGATGTGTTCGTGCACATCTCCGCCGTCGAGCGCGCCGGCATGCGCAGCCTGGTCGAAGGCCAGAAGATCTCCTACGAGATGGAGACCGATCGCCGCTCGGGCAAGCAGTCGGCCGGCTCGCTCCAGAGCGCCTGATCCGACAGCCACTCCGAAGCCGCTCCGTCCGGGGCGGCTTCTTCGTTTGTTGCAACCGTTCCATTCCAGGTCGGGCCATCCGGGCCGCGGCCGCTACAAGGACCCTACGTGAGCTTCATCAGCCAGAACAAACTCGACGACCGTCTCTCGGCGCAGCAGAAGGCCCGCGAGGCCATGGTGGAACGCTTCCGCAAGCGCCCCAGTGCCGACGATCCTGCCGTCATCGCTCGGAACGCCGAGCGCAAGGCGATCGCCGAGGCCCGCGAGGCCCGCGCCGAAGAGCGCGAACTGGCCCGGATCGCCGAGGAAGAGCGCAAGGCCGCAGAGGTCGAAGCCGCCCGTCAGGCCGAGATCGCCCGCAAGGCCGCCGAGATCGAGGCCGCCGCCGAACGCGCCCGCGAGGCCCAGGCCGCGCAGAAGGCTGAACGCGACGCCCGCTACGCCGCCCGCAAGGCCAAGATCAAGCTGCGCCGCTAAGGCGCTGTGATGCGCCGCTTCCGGGCGGCGCCCGAACCATGTTGGAACAAGAAAGCGAGGGCTCCGTGCCCCACAAATTCAAGCTCGGCCAGCGCGTGAAACGCACGCGCCCGTCGTTCTCCGACGACAAGGCCGGCTTCGGCGACATTTCTGAGGTCGTGCGCCTGATGCCGGCGGACCAGACGGGCGAGGTCTCCTACCGCATCCGCTCCGGCTTCGCCGAGCGCGCCGTGCGCGAAGACGAGATCACCGAAGCCCACTGAGACGAAAGAAGCCCCGCATCACCGATGCGGGGCTCTTTTTTATCCGGTCGCTCATCCCGCTGGGGGAGGGTGGCTCAGTGGCCGCCCTGCGTCCCGTCGCGGGTGGATTCGAAGAGGAACCACGTGCGTTCCTCGGACTGATCGATCCACTCCTCGAGGAGGCTCGTAGTCGAGCAGTCGCCGGCCTCGTCGGTGACGCCGTGCAGCTCCCGCATATTGGCGGTGAGGTTCTTGTTGTCGTCGCGCAGCTCCTTGAGCATGTCGAGCGGCGAGACGTAGTCGGCATTATTGTCGGCAACCCGCTTCAGACCCTCGGCCTGACCGAGCGAACGCAGCGTGGTGCCGCCGATCTTGCGGGCGCGCTCGCCCACGGCGTCGATGATCCCGAAGATCTGCTCGGACTGCTCGTCGAGCAGCAGGTGATAATCGCGAAAATTCGGGCCGCTGACGTGCCAGTGGAAGTTCTTCGTCTTGATGTAGAGCGCGAAGAGATCCGAGAGCAGGACGGTCAGGCCCTCGGCGATCTTCTTGGTGTCGGCCGGATCGAGATCGGTCGGGGTGTTGAGGCGGTCGCTGGCGACGCGCAGGTCTGGCTTGGCCTTGGCCATGTATCGCTCCATTCGGGTTGCGGTGTCGGGTTCGGGGCGCCCGCCGTCTACGTTCCGGCGCGGCGCTTCATCCCAAAAAATGACCGGCAAAACCGAATGTTCCCCGTTGCATGCCCGCACCGCACAAGGCGCACAGCTTAGAGTCGTTCTAATAATCTCAACCGTTCGAGACCGCCCTGTCGTCCGGCCGCGGCATCGCGCCCGAGACGAGGCGTAGGCTGTCGACGGTCAACTCCGCGCTCGGGCGGGCGAGGGCGGCGAGGCGCTCCGGTGTGGGGGCAGGCAGGCGCACCATCACGATGGTGCCGATGCCCTCGTCCGAGCGGATGCGTAGCGAGCCGCCATGCAGCTCCGAGGTCGAGCGGGCGATGGCGAGCCCGAGGCCCGACCCGCGATGGCTGCGGGTGAGATTGTTCTCGACCTGCTCGAAGGGCTGCCCGAGCTTGGCCAGCGCACTCTTCGGGATGCCGATGCCGGTATCCTCCACGAAGAGGTGGACGAAGCTGCCGCAACTCCGGCCCCGGATCGAGACGCGGCCGCCGGCGGGCGTGAACTTCACGGCGTTCTGCAGCACGTTGCCGAGGATCTGAGTCAGGGCCCGGTCGTCGGCCAGCAGGCGCAGGCTCTGCTGCATCTCCACGCAGATGCGCAGATTCTTGGCCTTGGCCTCAAGGTCGATGAGCTTCACCGCGTTGCGCACGGCGTCGGCGGCGGCGATGTCGCGGCAATCGAGGCTGACACGCTTGGCCTCGATGCGGGCCATGTGGAGGATGTCGTCGATGACCGAGAGCAGGTAAGTGCCGCCCTCGCGGATGTCGCGGCAATAGGTGGCGTAGCGCGGGTCGCCGAGTCGGCCGTAGACCTCGCTCTCCATCAGGTCGGCGAAGCCCATGATGGCGTTGAGCGGCGTCCTCAATTCGTGGCTCATGTTGGCCAGGAACTCGGATTTCGCCTGGTTGGCGATCTCGGCCTTGGCCTTCTGGTCGAGATGTCGCTCGGCGAGGTCGGCGAGCTGGTGGGTCTGGAGTTCGAGGGTCCGGCGCGAGCGCTTGAGATCCTTGACGGTGGCGATCAGCTCGCGCTCGGAGACGACGAGCTTCTCCTGCTGGCGCTTCAGCCCGGTGATGTCGGTGCCGACCGAGACGTAGCCGCCATCCTTGGTGCGGCGCTCCGAGACCTGGAGCCAGCGACCGTCCGTAAGTTCGACCTCGAAGGTGCGCGCAGAGAAAGAACGATCCTGCGGGCTGGCGCGGCCGACGTCGGGGAGTTCGCGTCGCACCGGCGGCAGCACGCCCCGGCCCATGATGTCGGCGTAGCGGCGGCCCGGGATCGCGTCCTCGGCGGCGAGCGCGTGCAGGTCGCGGAACTTCGAGTTGCAGAGGACGAGGCGGTTCGAATCGTCCCAGAGCACGAAGGCTTCGGAGATGGCCTCGACGGCGTCGCGCAGTCGCATGTCGGCGGTTGCGGTGGATTCGGCAAGGCGGCGCTGTTCCGTGACGTCGACGGCGATGCCGACGAGGTGGCGGCTGCCGTCGGCCTCGTCGTGCACGATCTCGGCGCGGGTGCGCAGCCAGATCCATTCGCCGGAGGCTCCGCGCATGCGAAATTCGTGATCGATGGTGGCCTGGGCGGCGGCGAGGTGGCGCGCGAGGCTGTAGAGGTCGCCGTCGTCGGGATGCACCATGGCGTTGACGTCGCCGAACGAGAGCAGGCCCGTCTCGGCCGGATAGCCGAGCATCGCGTACATCGAATCCGACCAGAAGATTTCGCCGCGCGGGATGTCCCAGTCCCAGAGGCCGCATCGGCCGCGTCCGAGCGCCGTGTCGAGCCGGCGGCGGACCTCGTCGCAGACCCGGTCGGCAGCGTGGGCACGGCGCGTCTGCAGGGTGTAGGCGGCCCCGATGCCGACCACGACGAGCGCCGTGGCGCCGAAGAGTACCGCGAGCGTACAGAGCCGTTCCCACCAGGCGGCGGTGACCTGCGCGATCGGCCGGATCACCGCGACCTGTCCGGTGCCGTCGGGCAACCGATGCACGGCGGCGATCGCCTCCGCACCGTCGGCGAGCCGCAGGATCATCGCGCCGGCGGATTCGGCGAGGGCAGTGAGCACTTGGTCGGCGCCGAGGACGGCGGTGAGCGTCGCCGGGATGCGGACCGGGGCTGGATAGGCCGCGACGATCCGGTCGTCGCGCCCGACGACGAAGATCTGGCGGCCGGGCTGCGTGCCGGCAGGCATCAGGCGATCGAGGCGGTTCTGGGCGGTGGCCCATGTGCTCTCGCCAGTGATGCCGTTCTCGCCGAGGGCCGCGGCAGAGAGCCGTGCGAACCCCTCGACCTCGGCATGTGCCGCGCGCACCACATCGGTGTGCTGGAGCCGCAGGTGCAGGGCGATGACGCCGAGCAGGCAGAGCAGGAAGCCGGCCAGCATGCCCGGGACGGCGAAGCGCAGCCAGGTCTCGGCCCGCATCATCCGTTCGTGAGCTGCGGTTCGCGGTCGCCGGATCCCGAGGATCGTATCGGCGCGCACGCGCGCGGCCAGGGAAGCGGAAACCGCCTCCGGCATGTCGAACTCCTCATGTGTACGGCTGGTACGGCCCGAAGCGGTCACGAACGCTCGCTTCGATTCGCATCCATATTGAGCACTCGGAGCCCCGATTTGTCCACGCCTTTTACGCGTGTTTTTATTGACTCCTTAACTGGGATGAGACTCACGGCGAGTCGTGGGGTCGCGAGAGAAATCGGTTATCCGACAATATGTTAGGTTGTATTTTTCCGGGCCTGTCGCAGGGATGTCGCATACAACCGTCAGATTCCGGGAAAGCGATCGCGGGAATCAGCTCGGAGGCGTGTCATCGGCGCCGCGTGGCGACGGGATCGCGGCCGATTACACCACGCTGTTGCCGCTCGGTTCTGTACGCCGCCGCCGGGATTTTTTCGCGGAGTTCGGCGCTGCCAAACCTCTTGTTTCCGCCGCGTCGAAGGCGGGACAGCATCTCCGCCAGCCGGATCGCCGAATTTCAGGAGTAGACGATCGCGCATCGCCTGGCCGGCGACGAGGAGGCATCGCCGCGGGCAGGCCGTCATCATAACGGTCTTCTACCCGCCGCGCCGGCTTCGATCGGCGAAACCCCGTACGCCCCGGCATCAGCGCCCTACGGCCGCATCCCCCTCAGCCGGCGAGGCTGCGTCCCGCGATGTCGGCGACGTCCCGCGAAAGGCCGCCCGCCGACGCGATCCCGCGCAGTGCGGCTTCGGCTGCCGCGCGGCGCACCGGCTCCAGCTGCCGCCACGAGCCGAAGGCCGTGAGCAGGCGTGCGGCGATCTGCGGGTTGCGCTTGTCCAGCGCAAGCACGGTGTCGGCCACCAGCGCGTAGCCGGCCCCGTCGACCCGGTTGAACTGGGTCGGGTTGGCAAGGCTGAAGACGCCGACGAGCGAGCGCACGCGGTTCGGGTTGGTCATCGAGAAGGCCGGGTGCCGTTGCAGCCGGCCGATGCGCGCGATGGTGTCGTCCTCCGCGATCGCGGCCTGGATCGCGAGCCACTTGTCTAGAATCAGCGGCTCGTCGGCGTAGAGTTCGGCGAAAGCCGCGAGTTCGGCCTCGCGGGCCTCCCCCGGGATCTGCGCGAGGGTAGCGAGGCCGGCGAGCCGGTCGGTCATGGTGGCGGCCGTCGCGATCTGTTCGCGGGCCAATGCGGCGCCGCGCTCGGGATCGGCGACCGCGATCAGATCGAGGGCGGCGTTGCGGAAGGCGCGTCGGCCGGCGGCAGCCGCGGCGGGGCTGAAGGCCGCGCCCGCCGGATCCGCGAGTTGCTCGCGCAAGACGGCGAGCTGGTCGCGAAGCCGCGCGGCGAGGGCCTGACGCAGGCGGCGGCGGGCCGAAAAGATCGCGTCCGGATCGATGTTCGCGCCGATCTCGCTGGCGACCTCGCCCTCGCTCGGCAGCGCCAGCATCAGCGCTGCGAAGGCCGGATCGCGCAGGGCCTCGCCGTCGAGGAAGGCGGCGAGGGCGGCGGCGAGCCCCTCCGAGCCGTCGAGAGTCTCCGATCCGCTACGGGCGGCCTCGATCAGGATGCGGAGCGCCACGCGCTGCGCCGATTCCCAGCGGTTGAAGGCGTCGGTGTCATGGCGCAGCAGCGTCAACTGCTCAGCGTCGCTCAGCGCCATCTCGACCCGCACCGGCGCCGAAAAATCGCGGAAGAGCGAGGGCAAGGGCTGCGCTGCGATGTTCTCGAAGGTCAGGCTGTCCTCGGCGCTTTCGAGTACGAAAACGCCGTCCCGCACCCGCGCATTGGTAGCCGTGAGCGGACCGTCCGGCCCGATGAGGCCGAGCGCCACGGGGATCACCAGCGGCGGCGCATCGGCACCCGCGCCGGGCCGGGTCTGGCGGAAGTCGAGGCGATAGGTTTTCGCGGTCGCATCGTAGTGGCCGGAGACGGCGATGCGCGGGGTACTGGGGCGCTCGTACCACTGGGCAAAATGTGCGAGGTCGCGGCCGGTCTCCGTGGCGAAGGCCGCCAAAAAGTCCTCGACCGTCGCGGCGGTGCCGTCGTTCTCGGAAAAATAGCGGTCCATTCCGTTGCGGAAGGCCGCTTCGCCGATCAGCGTCTTCAGCATCCGCACGATCTCGGCGCCCTTCTCGTAGACGGTCGCCGTGTAGAAGTTATTGATCTCGGCATAGTGCTTCGGCCGCACCGGATGAGCCAACGGCCCGGCATCCTCCGGAAACTGGCGCGCCCGCAGCGTCCGCACCTCACCGATGCGGTGGACTGCCCGCGAGCGCATGTCCGACGAGAATTCCTGGTCGCGGAAGACGGTGAGGCCTTCTTTCAGGCAAAGCTGGAACCAGTCGCGGCAAGTGACGCGGTTGCCCGACCAGTTGTGGAAGTACTCGTGCGCGATGATCGCCTCGATATTCGCATAGTCGGCGTCCGTCGCCGTTTCGGGGGAGGCGAGCACGTATTTGTCGTTGAAGATGTTGAGGCCCTTGTTCTCCATCGCGCCCATGTTGAAGTCGGACACGGCGACGACGTTGAACACGTCGAGATCGTAGGCGCGGCCGAAGACCTCCTCGTCCCAGGTCATCGAGCGGGCGACGGCATCGAGGGCGTAATCGGCGCGGGCCTCCTTGCCGGGCTCGACATAGACGCCGAGGGCGACCTCGCGGCCTTCGGACGTCACGAAGCTCCGCCCGACATGGCCGAGGCGTCCGCCGACGATGGCGAAGAGGTAGGCGGGTTTCGGGTGTGGGTCCTGCCAGATGGCGTAGTGGCGATCCGTGCCGGGGACATCCCCGGTCTCGACCGGGTTACCGTTGCCGAGCAGCACCGGGGCTTCCTCCCGCGCCGCCTCGATGCGCGTGGTGTAGACCGAGAGGATGTCGGGCCGGTCGAGGAAATAGGTGATTCGCCGGAAGCCGTCGGCCTCGCATTGCGTGCAATAGACCCCGCTGGAGCGATAGAGGCCCATCAGCTTGGTGTTCGCGGTTGGGTCGACCACCGTCTCGACGGTCAGCGTGAACGGGCCCTGCGGCGGCGCATGGAGCGTCAGCCCCGCGGGCGTCGCCGCATAGGCCTCCGCCGGGAGTGCTTTACCATCAAGGGCCAAGCCGACGAGGCCGAGTTCGTCCCCGTCGAGCACCAACTGCGCGCCCGGCGTCCCGGCCGGGTTGGGGCGCAACGCCAGCACGGCCGTGATCCGGCTCGCATGCGGATCGAGGCGGATGTCGAGGTCGACGCGGTCGATGAGGTGATCGCTCGGGCGATAGTCTTGGAGACGGATCGTCGGGGGCGTCTCGGTGCGCATGGCGGCTCGACCTCGGGCTCGGACGGTACGGACAGCCCTCTATCGGGGCCGCCGCCGCCGCACGCAACCGCCCCGCGCCGTTGAAACCCGCCGGCCCGGGCCCGATAGTCGGTCCATGAAATTCGCCAATCCGGCTTATATACCAAATATTTAGCTCTGGTAAAATCTACGGTGCGGAGATCAAAACTGCATCACGGCCTACCGCTCCCGCCACGCCTTCGCGATCTGATCGGTGAGGGGTTTGACGAGATAGCTCAGCACGGACCGGTCGCCGATCTGCATGTAGGCTTCCACCGGCATGCCGGGGACGAGCCGCAGGCCACCCAGGCGCTCGGTTTCGCCCGGCGCGATCTTGATCCGGGCAGTGTAGTAGGTCGTCCCCGTCTTCTGGTCCTGCGTCACGTCGGCCGAAACGCGTGAGACCTCCCCGCCAAGTTCCGGCGTGGTGCGGGCGTTGAAGGCGGGAAAGCGCAGCATGGTCAGCTGGCCGACGCGCACATTGTCGATGTCCTGGGGCTGGACCTTGACCTCGACGAGAAGCTGGTCGGCATCTGGCACGATCAGCATGGCCGGCTCGCTCGGGGTCACGAGTCCCCCGATGGTGTGCACGGTCAACTGGTGGACGGTGCCGTCCTGGGGCGCACGCATGTCGATGCGCTTGAGCTGGTCCTCGGCGGCGACACGCTTCTCGACGAGTTCGGACCACTTGCCGCGGATTTCGGCAAGGTCCTTTCCGACGTCGCTGCGCATCTCCTGGTCGATCTGCAGGATCTGCAGGTTGGTCTCGGCAATCTTGCCGCGCGTCGAGGCCGTCGTCGCGATGAGCTGGCCTCGCTCACCCTGGAGCCGAGTGCTGTCGCGTTCGAGTGCCGTAACCCGCTGGAACGGTACGAGGTTCTTGGCGAACAGCTCGCGGATCCCCTTGAGCTCCGTGGCGATCAGCGCGATCTCGCGCTCCTTGGCCGTGGCCTGCTGGGTCAGGCCGTCGATCTCTTCGGTGAGCTGGGCGACCCGCTCACGCAGCTGCGCCTTCTGCCCTTCGCGACCGGCGATTCGGGAGATGAACAGTCTGGTCTCGCCGTCGACGAGATGGGCGACGGCCTTGTCCTCGTTGGCACGGGCGAGCAGATCCGCGGGGAAGTTTACGAACTTGGCGCTTTCGCGCTCGGCCTCGTCCCGGGCGCGACGCGCCGCAAGCTCGTCGAGCGCCTTGAGCACGATGTCGAGATTGGCTCGGGTCTGGGTCTCGTCGAGGCGGATCAGCACGTCGCCGGCTTTCACATGCGCGCCCTCACGCACTAGGAGCTGGCCGACCACGCCGCCGGTGGGGTGCTGCACCTTCTTGACGTCGGACTCGACCACGAGCTGTCCCGACGCGATCACCGCGCCGGCGATCATGGTGTAGGTAGCCCAGCCGCCGACACCGAAGACCAGCACCGCCGAAAGGCCGGCCGCCACCCTCAGATTGTCACGGATCGAGCCGAGGGCGGTCTTGTGCAGCTGGGCGGGAGCGAGGGGAGCAGTCCCGGCGCTCAATGCTGACGACATCAGGCGCTTTCCTGGAGGATGATCGCGCCGGCTCCCGGACGCGATCCCCCGATCTGCATGGAGTGCGGCACGGAGGCAGGGCGCAGCACCTGCTTGAGAATTTCGTCTTTCGGCCCGAAGGCCTGGATACGGCCGTCGGCCATCATCAGCACGAGGTCGACGGCGGCGAGCGCGCTCGGCCGATGGGCGACCACCACGCAGATGCCGCCACGCCGCCGGATACCGCGGATCGCCTCGGTCAGGGCACTTTCACCATCGGCGTCGAGGTTGGAATTCGGCTCGTCGAGGACGACGAGGAAAGGATCGCGGTAGAGCGCACGGGCGAGGCCGATCCGCTGGCGCTGGCCAGCCGACAAACCAGCGCCGCCCTCGCCGATGCGGGTGTTGTATCCGTCGCTCAGCCGCAGGACCATGTCGTGCACGCCAGCGGCGCGTGCGGCGGCGATCACCGGCTCGAACGGGGCGTTCGGTTCGAAGCGGCCGATGTTGTCGGCAATGGTTCCGGCAAAGAGTTCGACCTCTTGCGGCAGGAAGCCGATATGCAGGCCGAGTTCGCTCTTGGGCCATTGGCCGAGCGCGGCGCCATCGATCCGCACCTTGCCCCGCAGCAGCGGCCAGACGCCGACCAAGGCCCTTACCAGCGAGGACTTGCCCGAGGCCGACGGCCCGATGATTCCGAGGCCTTGTCCGGCCTGAAGCGCGAAGGTCGCATCCTGCACGACGAAGCGCGACGTGCCCGGAGGGGCGACGCTGATGCCTTCGATCGACAGCGAGCGCGTCGGCGCCGGCAGCACCAGGGAATGACCCGCCTGAGGAAACTTGGCGAACAGATCGGAGAGCCTGCGCCAGCTCTGGCGGGCTCCGACGAATCCCTTCCAGTTGGCGATGGCGAGTTCGGCCGGCGCCAGCGCCCGCGAGACCAGGATCGAGGAGGCGATGATGATGCCGGCGCTCGCCTGGTTGTTGATGACCAGCCAGGCTCCGAGGGCGAGGACGCCCGATTGAAGCGCCATTCGAAACACCTTCGAGCCGGCACCGAAGCCGCCTGCGATGTCGGCGACGCGCTGCTGGGCGATCATATAGTCGCGGTTGGCCATGCCCCAGCGGGCCGCCAGACGCCCCTGCATGCCCATGGCGGCGAGCACCTCGGCGTTGCGGCGGCCCGCATCGGCCAGCGCGTTGCGGCGCAGCCCGTGGGCGGTGGTTGCCTGGGAGGGCGCACGCGTCGCGCGATCCGTGATCAACGTCACGACCACCAGGACCATCGCCCCGGCGATCGCTGCACAGCCGATCAGCGGGTGGAACAGGAAGCAGATCAACACGTAGATCGGCATCCAGGGCAGATCGAACATCGCTGACGGGCCGCTGCCGGACAGGAACCCCCGCAATTGGTCGAGATCGCGCAGCGGGAGCAGGCCATCGCCGGGCAGGGCACCGTTCAGCGGCGCACGCACCACCACGTCGAAGACACGATCGCTCAGCGCCTCGTCGAGCGCAGCACCGACCCGCGCCAGGATACGCGTCCGGATCGTTTCGAGAAGTCCCTGGAACGCGAACAGCACCAACGCAAGAGCGGCGAGGCCGATCAGCGTCGGCACCGACCGGCTCGGTATCACGCGGTCATATACCTCCAGCATGAAGAACGAGCCGGTTAGGTAAAGGACGTTGACCAGACCGCTCATCACCGCGACGCCGATCAGCGCAGTGCGGCATTCCGACAGAGCCGAGATCAACTCGGATTCTTCAGCTTGATGCAAAACCCGCCCCAAGATCGGCACGATTGAGAAAGTCCACGCGATCACTAGCTCTGTTTTTAGATATTTCTATTAAGACGGTGTCCTAAAATGTGCGTCCCATCCATCAATTATCTAGCTGGTCAACAGGCATTCGCCGAAAGGTGCCGCTCAATCCAAATTATTTCTAAAATAATTCAGTAACTCTATATATCTGTCTTTTGCCTAAAAACAATAACGGAAAAACACTCTCTCAGAACTAATTCTGATCAATAGAAGTTTATTCTTCCTGTAGCAAGTAGGGCACAGAAGATATTATTAACGTCAGTATCAGAATTGTAAATGCAGCAATCAATTGATTCGGCGAAACCATCGCGAGCAGAATGCTCGCAATACCCCACTCGCCACGAGGCGGCATAACTGAAATCAAGCTCGTCGCTACAACGATATTTGCGATGACTACGATCCGCCAGTTCGGATGTATACTTAGATTCGACCTGCTTGCATCGGGTGCGCGTCGCTAAGCCTTCACATTTCCGTGCATTCTTTCGACCGACCGGTATCCACCTGGGCGCAAAGCGCTCGAGAACCAAGTCTCTCTAGCGTTCGAAAACTAAATCTAACGATTCCAAAAACTAGGAGAGCGTCTGGATCTCCAGCGCGGCCGGCAGCAGGGAAATGCAGGCTGCCCTTTGGCATTGCTCGTCTTCGTAATGCTGGATCGTTGGTTTATAGATAAATGTTAGGATTTGGACTGCTGTAATTCCAAAGCGTTAGAAATCTCCTAGGTAATAATCGCAGTTAATAATTCGCTAAAAAACTTTCCCAATGCTGAATTTTTGATCACCATGCTTATAGGTCATATTTCCTGGGAGACGACGTCCATGACAAACCGGATCGGCTTCAAGATTTCGGAAGATAATTATCTTGGCGATGCGCAGTTCGTCGTCAAAGTCGACGGCATACAAATCGGGGATGTATTGACTGCCACAGCCGCTCATGCGCTGGGCGATACCGAAGAATTTTTCTTTTTCGGTGACTTCAGTTCGGCTCATCGGGTCTCGGTTACATTCCTCAACGATCTCTATACTGGACCAGGACAAGATCGAGACCTCTATGTCGACAGCTTTACGTTCGACGATCACACGCAGCTTGGTGCCGATGCCTTCTCCAACACCGGATTGCCTGTCGCTACGTCAGCAAACCTGTACAGAGCGAACGACACGGCCACCTACGATGTCAGCCAATACACAGCCGGCTCAGCTGAGCAGCATCAAAATGCGGTGTATCGGTTATACGATGGCATTTCGGGAGACCATCTGTTTACGACAAGCGAAAACGAGCTTCATCAAGTGCTCAAGAACCTGCCCAGTTATCATCTTGAAGGTGTCGTCGGATCTACGCCCGATATCGGGCCGGGTACCGAGGACGTTTTTCGATTCTTCAATACCGTGACAGGCGATCATTTCTTGACCACGAGTACAGCTGAACGCGATCAGGTTCTCAAAGCCCTACCGGATTACCACTACGAAGGCGTCGCGTTCCAAGCCTATGTCGATCCGAACGCGGTTGGATCCGGTGGCGAGACCATGGAGCGGTTCTTCAACACGAAGGCGGGCGTGCACATGTATACCTCTGACGCCAACGAGATCAAAATGATCAACGCCGGTCAGGAGGGACCGGGCTGGATCGACGAGGGCAAGGCTTTCACAATTCACGTCGCCGCCGAAGGGCTGTTGCACGCTTGATATAACGCTATGCTGCGATTTTCTATGCCGTATCGATTTGTTTGAAATTGCGATATCTGGAGCTTTAATGCTCCGGATATCCTGAAACGATCGAATTGCAGCGGCAACCTGATCGTGATGCGCATGATTGCCCCGAGGCTTTGAGCAACTGCGGTGAGCGACTGATTGCCGGCTTCATCGAGAACGTCCACGGGGCCTGTCCGCGCGTCTCCGGCGGATGAACGAAGGTCCGTATTTCAGCCAAAAAGCGGCGTCCTGTACCTGATTGCGCAGGGGATGCCGGTGTCCGATCGGGCCGCCCGGATAGGCCGAAGTACCGCGCGATCGGCTGGTACGGCCCACAATTTGACGACGCCAGCCACCTCGACGGGATCGGACTGGCATTCCGTCGGTCTGGCCGCGTGTCGTAGAGCGAGCCTCTGAGCCCGTCCCGAACTTCCTTCAGCCTGCTACAGGCCGGGATTTGATCCAGGCGAAGCGCTCGAGCAGGCTGCTGGCAAAGTCTCGGCTGGTCGTGTTTCGCGAGATAGGTTCCGTGAGCCTTCGAGCGGTCGGCTCAGACCTCTCTCGCCGGGTTGGCCGGATCGAAGAGCCCCGGCGGTTGCGCCCGGTGATCGGTGGCTGCGCTGGTCAGGAAAAAGCACCGGACGAACCCGTGTTTGCAGCCGATCGAGACGGGCGTCTTTTGGCCGAGTGCCGGAACGGCAATCTCAACCTTGGTTTTGGTGCCGGCCGCTTTGGCCGGCCGCGCCTTGGCGCCTCGGCCATGCGCCTGATTGTCCAATGGCAGTCCGGCCCTGTTCGGAACGTAGAAACTTGCCCCTCGGCAACACTTTGCCGTTGTCGTTTTTCAGTTCGGACACTCGACCCTCCCAGGCTGCCGGCTTGTCGACGACGCATAGGATGTTCCGATGAGATCGGTGCGCCGACCGTCGGCCAAGGTTGAAGTCCTCGCGTCCAACACAATCACGCGCTATCCCGCCCCGCATGCAGACACCGCCCCTCCCGGACCCGGAAGACTTGTCACGCGAGCAACTCGAAGCCGAAGTGCGGATGCTGCGCGCCCGATCCGCTTCACTTGCCCAGATGTTCGAGCAGGCTCCGGGTTTCATCGCCCTCCTCAGCGGTCCCGATCACCGCTTCGCGCTCACGAACGCCGCCTACCAGCGCGCCATCGATCATCGCGCCGTGGTCGGCGGCACGGTTGCCGAGACGTTGCCGGACGCGGCCGCACAGGGCTACGTCGACCTGCTCGACGCAGTGTTTCGCTCGGGCAAGGCGCACCGGGCGACAGGCGCCAGATACGACGTCCAGGCCGTGCCGGGCGGTCCGGTCAACGAACGCTATCTCGACTTCGTCTACCAGCCCATCACCGATGCGCACGGGGCCGTCAGCGGCATCTTCGTCGAAGGTCACGACGTCACCGAGCGTACCCTCGCCGAGGTCGCCCTGCGCGAGAACGAGGCGCGCTACCGAACCCTGTTCGAAAGCATCGAGGTCGGTTTCTGCATCGTCGAGATGAGGTTCGAGGGCACCCGCGCCGTCGATTACCGCATCCTGGAGGCCAATCCAGCCTTCGTGCGGCAGACGGGCGCCGACGTCGCCGGCCGGTGGGTGAGCGAGTTCGCGCCCAACCTGGAGCGACACTGGTTCGACACCTATGGCGACGTCGCGCTGACCGGCGAGCCGGCGCATTTCGAGCATTACGCGGACGTGTTCGGACGCTGGTTCGAGGTGCGCGCCCTGCGGACCGGCGACCCGGATTCGCATCGCGTCGCTATCTTCTTTTCGGACATCACCGAGCGGCGGACCGTCGAGAAGCGTGCCGAGGCGGGCGAGCGCGAGCTCCGTCTCATCACGGACGCGCTGCCGGTTTTGATCTCCTTCATCGGCGCCGACCACGTCTATCGCTTCGCCAACAGGGCCTACGACGACTGGTTCTCGATACCCGCCGAGGACATCGTTGGCCGGGACGTGAGGGACCTCCTCGGCCCGGAAGCCTACGCGGCCCGCAAGCCATACATGGATCGGGCCTTGGCGGGCGATACGGTCACCTTCGAGCTCGACTGGCCACGCCGCGACGGGGAGCCCCGCGTCGCAGAGATCCGCTATTTGCCCCGCCGCACGGCGGCTGGTTCGGTCGACGGCTTCCACGTGTTCGTCCACGACGTCACGGCGCGCAAGCAGACCGAGGTCGACCTCGCGCGTCAGGTCGCCGACCGCACGGCCGAGCGCGACCAGATCTGGCAGGCCTCATCGGACATGCTCTGCGTGGCCAACCTCGACGGATACTTCGTCAGCCTCAACCCGGCTTGGCCGGCGACGCTCGGTTGGAGCGAGGCGGAGATGAGGACCCGGCCCTTCCTGGACTTCGTGCATCCCGACGACGTCGCCTCCACCTTGGCGGCCGCGGCCGGCCTGGCACGCGGCGAGCCCCAGATCACCTTCGAGAACCGCTACCGGCACAAGGACGGCAGCGAGGTCTGGCTGTCCTGGAACGCGGTGCCGCGCGACGGCCTCATCTACGCCTCCGTGCGAAACGTGACCGAGGCCAAGCTCCAGGCCGAGACCCTCGCCAGGACCGAGGAAGCCCTGCGCCAGAGTCAGAAGATGGAGGCTGTCGGCCAACTCACCGGGGGCCTGGCACACGACTTCAACAACTTGCTGGCCGGCATCTCGGGTTCGCTCGAGCTGATGCAGACACGCATGGCCCAGGGCCGCCTCACCGAGATCGACCGCTACATGACGGTGGCGCAGGGCGCGGCCAAGCGCGCCGCCGCCCTGACGCACCGCCTGCTCGCCTTCTCGCGCCGGCAAACCCTCGACCCGAAACCCACCAACGTGAACCGTCTCGTCGCGGAGATGGAAGAGCTCGTCCGGCGAACGGTCGGCCCGGCGATCCATTTGGAAGTGGTCGGCCTTGCCGGAATATGGCCGGCGCTGATCGATCCGGGCCAGCTCGAGAACGCGCTGCTGAACCTCTGCATCAATGCCCGCGATGCGATGCCGGAAGGCGGCCGCATCACCATCGAGACCGCCAACAAGTGGATGGACGAGGCCGGGGCCCGCCAGCACGACATGCCGCCGGGCCAGTACCTCAGCCTGTGCGTCTCCGACACCGGGACCGGGATGTCCGCAGACCTCATGACCAAGGTGTTCGAGCCGTTCTTCACGACCAAGCCCATCGGCGAGGGCACCGGCCTTGGTCTGTCGATGGTCTACGGTTTCGCGCGACAGTCCGGAGGGCAGGTCCGGATCTATTCCGAACTCGGCGAGGGGACGACGGTCTGCCTCTACCTGCCGCGCCACTACGGCGATGCCGACCAGAACGACGTCACGCGACGGCTCGACGAAGTCGGGCGTGCCGGCCAGGGGGAGACGGTGCTGATCGTCGACGACGAGCCCTCGGTACGGATGCTCGTGACCGAGGTTCTGGAGGACCTCGGCTACACCGCCATCGAAGCTGCCGACAGCGTGGCAGGCCTGAAGGTGCTGCAGTCCGACGTGCGCATCGATCTGCTGGTCACCGATGTCGGCCTGCCGGGCGGCATGAACGGCCGCCAGATGGCCGATGCCGGCCGGGAGCGGCGGCCCGACCTGAAAGTGCTCTTCATCACCGGCTACGCCGAGAACGCCGTGCTCGGGAACGGGCATCTGCGTCCCGGGATGCAGGTCCTGACCAAGCCGTTCGTGCTGGAGACGCTCGCCACCCGCATCCGCGACCTGATCGAGGGAGCGGCCTGACCGGGCGTCACCGTCGCGTCACGCGTCGATCTCTAGGAACGGTGGCCGCCCGTGAGCTCGGAATCGATGGGCGGGTGAACCTACGGAATCAAAGCCCCCCGGTCGTACCTTGGATGCGGGGACGGAGTGCGTTTCATTCGAAGAGCTGTCTGGGCAGCTCGGCCATAGGATGCAGGGGTTTTCGATCACGGAGATCTATGCGGCCTACTCGCCGGATTATCAGGCCCTAGCTACCGAGGCGATTGACGAACTTCTGCAGGCCGTCGCGGCAGAGAGTCACTCTTGTCAGTTTTTGATCAGACCGAAGAAAAATCCCTCATAAAAACAAAGAGATAGCAGCCTGATGAAATACCTGCACACGGGATCAACGATATCAGTTGCTTAGTGCAGGGTGGGGCACGCGAGGCCGGGACGAATCACTATCCCCTCGGGAGAAGGCAGACCGGTGCAGTTGGTTTGCTGGCTAGAAGCTGGCCAGTTCCAGTCCGACCAATCGAGCTCGTGTTTCGCTCCCAGTCCTCCGGTGTCGGGAAACCGGCGATAAAAATTCACCGGCGTTGCGCTAAGCAACAGCCTGGGTGGCAGCCATCATGGCGAATGCGAGTATGACGAGGCTGAAGTATCGGTGCCAGCCCTGCCAGGAGCGGGTTTCGTTATGATCGAGCCCGAGTTCGTTCTTGGTGGTTTCGAAGCTGTCTTCAATCGCCCAGCGATGGCCTTCGACCCTGATCAGCGTGGCGACGTCAGTTCCGGCAGGGCACCAGGTCGAGAAGGCCAAGGTGCCATCGGCGATGGTCTTGCGGATCAGGAGTGCGGATGCGGCGCAGCAGGTCAACGCTCACGCCGCTAATCGTGCCCAACGTTTCGATGGTCTCGGCCAAGGCGACCTCCTATGTGGCGTTGACAAGGATCAGCCGCCGGAACGCCGCCGGTCGGGTTTGGATGGGGCGGGACGATGGACGGCAACACGGTGCTCGACTTCGGCAAGGTCGTGCTCGGCGCGCTGCTCGGGTCAGGCGCGGCTTCGATCGGGTTGGCCTGGTGGAAGCATCGAGGTGACAGTCGCTATCTTGCGCTGCGGCTGGCGGTGATCTTCGAGGGCTATGCGAGTGCTTGCTCGTCGCTCATCTCGCGCAATGGGAACGCTGAGACGCCCCAGGGCCACGAATTTCCGAACTGGGATGTGAACTTGCCGACGCTGCCCGAACTGCCCTCGGATGCAGACGGGTGGAAGGCGCTGGACGTGGAAGAGGCGGCGCTGTGCCTCGGGTTCGCTTCACAGATCGCAGGCTGTCAGAGCGTCGTCGGCGAGACGATCGAGCACTCGCCTCACGATATCGACGACGTGGTCGCAGAAGAAGCGTGTTGCCTCGGGCTACAGGCTTGGGATCTTGCCGTGCGGCTTCGGTCAACCCACAAGCTGCAGCCGCTCGCCCCCCGATATGACTATGCGCAGCACTTGCGCGAGGAGCAGGCAGCGGGGACGAAGCGCCGGCAGGAAGCCGCGCGCGATGCTGAGCAATTCGGGAGGGTCATCGCCGAGGCACAGCAACGAGTGCTAGACGCCGAGGCGAGAGAGTAGCTGCGGCACCTATGGCCTATGCCGATACGGGGTGCCGAAGCCCGCTCGTGCGGAACAGGATGCGATTGACGATCGTCGCCTCTTTGCACGTCGCCTGTCCGATTTCGCGAAGGCTGGCGCCATCTTTTTGCATGCGCACCATCGTCTGGAGCACCGGCTGCTCTTCGGTATCTTCGACCAGACGGCCATCGACAATGCGCCAGCCGAACGGACGCTTTTCGCCACCGTAGACGCCTTCAGCCGCAAGGTGCCGCTTCACCTCCTAGGTGCACTCGCGCTCGCTCCCGGTCACCGCCGAGAGGATCGTGAAGACCAATTTCGAAATGGCGTTGCCGCATACGTCGCCGCCGAGGTCGATCATGTGAAGGGTAGCCGGATGGGGTGCGCGCCCTGATCGACGTGGACGCCCCCGCCATCGCCTACCTCGAAACCGCCCACGGCGATGCTGAGCAGGCGCTGCGGTGGGCGGTCGTGGCCCTTATCCGTACAGAGGTCGCGTTGGCGGAAGCCCGTAATGCAGTCTCGCGCGGCTATGTGCCGGCATCCCTGCTTGCCGGCGCAATCGACTTAACCTTTCGCTCTTGCCACTGGCGATTGCAGCCGTGACATTACGGTGAATGTCGCCGGTTGAAAGCCGGTGCCGCTAAGGGTGTGGGATGATACCTCGGCCACCGACTTTGAAAGAATTTCTGGAAGCAAGCAATCTTGAGATTGCGAAGGAGCCACCTTGGACGCACAGCGCCAGTTGCGGTTATATCTGGGATTATGTGGAAGCCGAGAAAATCCTGGCTTTTGAGTGCCGGGTCTTCAAGCCAGATAACCTCTGCTATTTTTTCGTCGGAAGGCCTGCTTACAAAAGAAATGAAATACATAGTCCCGGCGATTGGGAATACCCTCTCGTTTTTGTAATGCGATTTGGTATAGCTCCTAAAATTAAAAGGATATTTCCGTTCGATAGCGGCGCATTTGTAGATCAACGGTTTCCGACTTACCTAACAATGTTTGATGTGAATCGTTTTGACATTTCGGGAGATCAGCGCAATATCGGCCGTCTTATCTCTCTGGTTTATAAAACACCGCAACTTTACTTCGAGCGGCGGCCGGTGGGTCAGGAAGAGCTTAGACGCGAGCACGAGCTCACGCCTAGACATAGAGAAATTGAAGCGGTCGCCAAACTTGCGCGAGAAAATGCTACGCCAGAAATGGATGATCGGGCTGCGGCCATTGAGGTGTCGGTGGGTGAAGACGTTCCGATTCTACCCGAGAACCTACTGGGCATCGTTATACCGGACCAGTATGAGCTTGAACGGGAGTTATTTGATCGGCTCAAGCAGATGACGACATTCATTGAAACTTATCGTCATTTGCCCAGTACCTTACATGGGTATCATGCTCGCATTGTAGACTGTGTAGACCGTATCTATAAGCGGGCTGGAATAGTACTGTGATCGAAGAAGGAAAGCCACTGTTAGGATCATTAAAGCTGACTCGTGAGGCAGACTCCATTGGTTTGCCAGTGTTTATGGGAGCTGGGGGAAACGTCATGTATGTTCCAGAAATGGACGCAGACTTTCTTATCAGCGACTTCCTAATTTTTACAAATTCAAATAAGTTCAAGATGGACTATCATGTTCCTCCCGAATTTAGTCAAATATTTTACAGATGTGGAGATCCGACCCCTATTCCGTATTGGTTCCACGGAAAATGTTATTTTGTGAGTGGGAGTGCAGAGGCTAGTGATCTAGATCAAATTCATGGATCGGCCGTTCAGTCTACCGACGTACTCCGGTGTCTGAGTCAGTATCTCCACGACGCACGCGCTGGAGTCTTCCGCCAAGAGCGTGAGCAATGGGTAGCCCGAGATATTTCGGCCGCGTACGGCGACGTGTTTTTTGAGACGCCAGTGCACTCCGTCTATTGGGTGAGGCGTTTTGTAGAAGCAGTCAAATATGCTCGAAATGTTTCTCAGCCTCCGCATCGAATTGATGAAGAATTAAGACGGGTTGGGCTAGAATGGATTAAACGCTTCGCGACAAAAACCGACATAAGTCGCATGACCAGTGTTGTAGGAAGCCTTGTAAGTAGCAAATCACTATCAATAGAGCGCGCCGGTAGCGCATATTTTGCTTTCATAATGCATCGGATGCAGTCGGGCCGGTTCAAAGAAATTGAGCGAGAACTGCCATCCAACAATGAGTTCGCTGCCTTGTTTTCTTATGGCATTTATACTTTTTATAAAGAACACGATGGCTCTCATACGCTCTTTGACTATGCTAAACCGTATGGCATTCTGGACCCCTTTTATAAAGAATTGCAAATTGCTCACGACACAGACGATTACACGCGACTGGAATTGATGTCGTATGCGTATTTTAATCGCGCCGACGCTCCAAGAGAGGTTGGAGATGCAATTGTCCCTATGCTCTATACGCTTAATGACAATTTGCTTGAGGCCCGAGACGAATTACGCCACCGAATTAGCCGAAAACAAAAATTTGAAGAGGAAGCGTCGGAATTAGTATCGATATATAAGTCCATGCAAAGCTTAGACGGTTGTGTTTCTGGTATGTATAGGCTCTCGAAAGTGATTTTTAATGATCGATTTGGTATGGATGCGCGATTCATGCGATCAATATTTTCTATGGTTGGCCAACGATACGATTAGACGGGAGCGTTGATGTTTGTTTATATAACTTCATGCCCGCAGGACGCCCAACGGATTTCAAGCCAGATTATAGTGAGCAAGTAGAATTACGCTGCACGCTTGCTGCGACGGATGGCCATTTAGCTACGTTCTATGACGTCACTGAACAAACGATCAACAATCGAAAGAAGGCTCATCCCGAATTTTTGAGTCCGTAAAAAGGGGCAAGCTAAAAACCGATACCCGGGTCGCCGACAGCCTTCTGCAACGTGCCATAGGAGCGAAGTGGATCGAGCAAAAAAAGGTGAGTTCAAGGAGACTCAGTAAGAGAACGGGAAGAAGGTGCACGAGGAAGAGCAGGTTGAGATCGTGGACATGAAGAAGGCCGCTCCGCCGGCCGCCACGGCTGGGGTAGCGCCGGCCGCGCCGCCGGTCTCAATCGTCGATGCCAACGACCCGCAGGGACGGACACGTCAGGATCCCGCGACGGCGATCAGACGCAAGACCGTATCGCCGCTCACCGGCATGGCCAGTCGCCGCGACAGCCGGGCGCCGGCCTCACCGCCGAGTACCATGCCGATTTCGGTCTGTGCCTCCGCTAGACGACCGTTGCGTCGCATCCTGGCACTGGCCAGACGCGTTACGCGCTCGGCGAAGATGCGCCTTTGGCAATGACCGCAACGGAAGCGGTGTACCCTCACCCGCTATGTCACGGCGCGATCCTGCCAAGGCAGGTCATGAAGCATCCGCCAGTAGGAACTGTGCACGCGCGCCGACAGCCGTCCGCAGATCGGGCAGGCCACCTCGTTCGCTCTCGTCATGGCCGCAATCGTCAAATCAGCCGCATCCAGCTTCAGGTCATCGACCTGAACACCAACGGGAACGGACGGCAGAGACGAGTTCGAGTCCGGCATCGCGCTGCCCTCGGTCATCGCGAGAGTCAGCGCCCGAACGAATCACGTGCATCGAAAGTGCACAAGAGCCATCTTTCGACGCTGGTCCACATCAGGCTCATGCCCGAACATTAAGCCACCAACCCGAAGGGTCCATAACAGCCCAAAGCCGCCGAAATCGGCGGCAGAAATCTATTCAACTGAGCTTTCACCTGGAGTGATTACTTTAATCCAAGTATATCCATGTGTAATTGAGACTGTAACAATATACAGCAATATTAGCCAACGGTCCATATAGATAGATGCTTATTTTATGTTAATTTTGCTGGTATAGCGTATATCATTGTGTTTTGTACAGAGTCGCGGTACAAGTCATCAGCCATCCGCGTGTCAGGCTCGGGTTGCATAAAAATTTCATAAGTTTTGTCAATATAGCTAAGGAGTTATATAGATGTCAAATACAACTTGTATTTATAAGTTTGTGTATATAGCTTTATCCTTATTCGTTTTTCCATCAACAGCCTTCGCAGAAAGTGGTTATCAAACCATTCGCGGGACTAGAGTTTATACAGTTATTGACCAGAGTGCTGGTGTCGCCACATTTAGCAATGAATGTGGGAGTCAAACCCTTACCCAAAGACAATTGCAATCTGGATCCATACCATCGCAAATTATCCCCTGCCCACGCGACGCGGACCCACAAGACTCTAACGATACAAATATAAAACTTGCTAATCTCTCTATTGATAGAATTCATAATCTTTTGGTAAAGGATGCATTCGGTCGTGCAATAAAGGAAGCAAAAGACACTTTATTAGGCACCCCTGAGAGATCGCAGCAATATAAAATACTATCTGAATTATACGAAATGGCGATTTGCTTTGATGCTTTTTACGACGCAAGTACTCCGGTTGCGATTGTAAGCGCAATCAACCGCTGTAAACATACTTCAGTAAAAAACCAATTCATCAAATATTCAAGTTATTTGGCTAAAGAACCACCAAAATATTCGTTCGCCACAAGGGGGCTATCTAGTCCAACCTTCAATTGTAAGGATATCGAACCTGCAAGAGCACGCGATAGCGATTGCGACTCCTCATCTGGAGGTATGACTTCAGGAGAGCCTTGGAATCATGGATCGCAAGATCTCAAATTTCGTGACTATAGTGGTAAAATATGGACAATCCCACCTGGTCACAGCATATTCAGAAATAGAGATGGCGGTATTGGGGTTACGGATCTGCGAGATTCGTCAAAAAACCAACTTGCTGTCTCACAGGACGGCAAAGTCCAATGTAAAAATCTTTCGGCTAGCTACGGAGTCGTTCTTTTATCTTGTGAGAGAGAACGACAGGCAAAATACTGGTACGGCGCAAATGAAAATGAAAACGTGAATGATGCATATGATAATTATATGAAATCTAGAAATTCTAATACTAGCGGCAGAAATAACGGAGATCTGAACTAGAACTATTTTTTTGCAGATTGCTTTTAAGGTGGATGGTCGACAGCAGTATCACAGTGCACGCATCGCCGCTGTGATGGCAGCTTGAGGTGATCCAGGTTGGCCGACTGGATCGTCGGCATTGAGGGCTGGGGCAGTGGGCGGGCGAGTTTTTCCGCCCGCCTCTGCGATGCGCTAGGACTGGAGGATGGCTTAGGCCATCATAGTCATCAGCGCGTGTCGAGGCAGCCCTGTCGAGGATCGGCTCTTGAAGTGTTCGGGGCCGAGTTCCTCCTTCATCTGCTGGTGGGGCTGCTCGCTGATCCAGCGCGCTGTAATTGTAGCGGCGAACTGCTTGAGGTCCGTGTTGGCGGCCAGGTTCGCGAGGTAGAGCTTCGCTCGCCCCAGACTCGCTTCTCGCAGAACAGTCAGACGGCTTACCTGAGCAACCACTGGTTGCCATTTGCGCCGATTTGCTGGCTCGGACCATCGGCCATTCTCTAAACACTATAGCGAACGGCCGGCAGCGAAGGGTTCAAGTCTGGCATCGCGCTGTCCTCAGGCAACGCGAGAATCAGCGCTAAAAGGAATCACATGTGACGACAGCGCGAAAGAGCCACACATCGGTGCTTATCGACATTCGACGCCGATCCACACATTGGGATTTGTGCCGTATAAAATTCTAATCTGCTGCCTCTCCCATTAGAGCCGCGCCTGATCACATTTGATCGTAAGCGTCGTATCCAGCGGCGGTGATGTGGTTTCGGCATTCTTGCAGCCGGAAGGCTGTGAAGGCTTTTCGGATTGAATCCCAGAGGTCGGAGACGGTGCGCGCGGCTGCAGTTCGCAACCGGGCCTTGAGCTTGGCGAAGGTCTGCTCGATCGGATTGAAGTCGGGTGAGTAGGGCGGGAGGTAGAGCAGGCTCGCACCGGCCGCTTGGATGGCCGCGCGCGCGCTCGTGACCTTGTGGGCTGGCATGTTGTCGAGGATGACGGTGTCGCCCTCGCGTAGGGCCGGAACCAGCGTCTGTTCGACATAGGCACGGAAGCGGGCCCCGTTGATGCTGCCGTCGAGGAGGGAGACCGCGGTCGGCCCCGTGGCGCGCAGACCGGCGGTGACGGTGGTGGTCTTCCAGTGATGGGGTGGACGCCCCCCGACGGCATCGACGTGCCAAGGTGGTGGTGTTGAAGAGCCACCAGAGGGAGGCGTCCATGACAGAGGTTAGCACCATCGGCCTGGATCTGGCCAAGAACGTCTTTCAGGCTCACGGCGCAGATGCCGGCGGCGCTCCGGTCTTCCGCAAGAAGCTGCGACGCGATCAGGTGCTGGCCTTCTTCGCTGCCCAGCCGCCCTGCCTCGTGGCGATGGAGGCCTGCCCCGGCGCACATCACTGGGGCCGGGAGATCGGCAGGCTCGGACATACTGTGCGGTTGATCGCCCCCGCCTACGTCAAACCCTTCGTCAAACGGCAGAAGAACGATGCGGCCGATGCCGAAGCGATCTGCGAGGCCGTGCAGCGGCCGACCATGCGCTTCGTGGCCGTGAAGACCGAGGCGAAGCAGGCGTCTGCGGTGATCTTCCGGACCCGCGACGTACTGGTCGGCCAGCGCACCCAGATCATCAACGCGATCCAAAGTCATCTTGCCGAATACGGCCTGATCGCGCCGCAGGGCCCCTTCCACGTCGAGCGGCTGATCGGGCAGATCGAGGATCCCGAGTCGGATATTCCACCAGCTGCTCGTACCTGCATGAGCGTCCTCGTCGGCGCGCTACGACATCTTCAGGAGCAGACTGCAGTGCTCGATGCCGAGATCGCCGCGCGCGCCAAATCCAACGAAACGGCCCGGCGGCTGATGAGTGTGCCCGGCATCGGTCCGCTGATCGCGACCGCCATCGAGGCGTTGGCTCCGCCAACGGAGACGTTCCGCTCGGGCCGCGACTTCGCCGCGTGGGTCGGGCTGACGCCGGTGCAGCGCTCGACAGGCGGCAAGCAGCGGCTCGGACGCACCTCGCGGATGGGCGAGAGAACGCTGCGTCGTCTGCTCATCATCGCAGCCAGCTCAGTCGTGCGCTGGGCCAAACGCAAGGGCGTGTCCGCCGACTCCTGGTTGGGCCGGATGCTCGCGCGCAAGCCACCAATGCTGGTGATCGTCGCCGTGGCGAATAAGAACGCCCGGATCGCGTGGGCCCTTCTGACGAAGGGTGGAATTTATCGAGCTCCGGCCGTCGCCGTGTAAGCGGGACGGACGCGAGGCTGCCGGAGGGCGTGAGGAGGTCGACGGACAGGTATGGCGCAACGTCGGTGAGGCGGGGTTGGGAGAACCAGGCGCGTGGGGAGTGCTTCGAGCACGTTCCAGTGATGTGGACCCGACCCTCGCATCCCATACGGGCCCGCGGCATATGAACCGCCGCATCAGAGGCCGGACACATGGCAGCACCCGATCACGCGCAGCGCCCGTCCAGAGATTCTGCTTGCACCCGCAGGGGCGTCCACACATGTCCATGCGGGACCGCCATGCGGCAGCGTTCGCCACAGGGCGCACGCCCGTAGCGTCGGGCCATGGCGGTGTTGGCCGAGGTCTCGTCGAGAAACACCAGACGGTCCGGGTCGAGGTCGAGCTGGCCTTCGAAGCAGTCCTCGCGCTCGGCCTTTACGTCGCGGCGATCCTGCTCGGCCGCGTGTGCGGTCTTTTTTTACGCGTGATGGCGTGGCGCGCGAAGAACCGCGACAGCGAACTCGTGCTGATCTGGACGCCGTGATGCGCCAGGACCTCGCACAGTTCCGACAGGAAGATCTCCGGATCCGCCTCGTAGAGCTTCAGGATCAATGCGGCATGAGCCTCGGTCTCACCCGAGCGCCGGTCGCCGCCCTGAGGCTTGGCCGCGATCCGGCCCTCCTGCGCGAAGCTCTCCTGCCAGCGAACGGCGCTCGACGCGCTCACGCGAATGCGTTTGGCCGCCTGTCGGCGCGAGCATCCAGCCCCAAGGGCAGACACGACCCGCTCACGCAGATCGGCAGACAACGGCGACGCCATGCAACCCTCCTGTCTCACCGCGACAGGGAATCAGATCAGACCGCGCGTGAAAACCCCGACCGACTCAGCACGGTCGGGCGCCGCTCTAGTTCGGCATCACCGCGATCTGCCTGAGGGCTCCAGCTAAAGTTTTCCGAGTTTCTGTATCAGAGGTTGATTGCATAACGCTTTGAATGACAGGGATAGCGTCCGCGGCTTTGGTTCCAAGCCGGCCGAGAGCATTCCCGATCGCCCGCTGCCGATCAGCGTCGTGCGTTGCCTTCAGGCGCTCAATGAGCGGGGCCAAAGCTGGAGATCCAATCTCAGCAAGAACGAGTCCGAGCCGCCACAAAACGGGAAGAAAAGACGACTTGTCGAACGCCACAATGAGCGAGTACAGGTGACCCGAATTCGGCTTTCCGAGCCGTCGGAGGTCATCGATGATCTGCAGGCGGACCTGATCGCTCGCTGCCTTGGAAAGCGCATCCATCACGTCATCAATCGCCGCGGCGGCCGTTGCGCCGATCCGACCGAGCGCATGGACGATCAGCACACGGGCCTGTTCAGGTGGAGCCGCCGCAAGTGCTGACAGGAGCGGTTCGTACGCAGCATTGCCCATCGCCCCGAGAAGATCGGCCATACGTCGGCCGAAGGGACGGTGGCTCCACTCGTGAAGGAGCGTGGTTAGGTCACCGATGGCCGAGGCCGAAGGCACGACGCCCGGAACCATCCGCCCGAGCATTCTCTCGACGTCGTAGGCATCCCGCATCGTCCGCAATGCCGCGACTTGGACGGTGGCCGTCCGCGAGGCCGGCGCCCCGATCTTAAGGAGTGCATCGGCAAGCTCGACAATGAGATCGCCATCGCGGCTTGTTTCGGCGGCTTCGGCGAGAAGCACGGCGGCTGATGCGGCCGATGTCCCGACACTTCCAAGCGCGCGGGCGAGCGCGACGCGGGACGATGCGGAGTGTGCGTCGACGAAGTCCTGCATCAGCGGTTCGACCGCATCGCATCCAAGCGTTGCCATCGCTGCTGCCAATGCGATCATGACGTCCCGATCGGCCGTCTGACGAAACGTCGCGCGCATGGGCTCGAGCGATACTCTCGCGCGCAAGCCAATCGCCGCCAAGGCTTCGGCGATGGCCCTGCGCAGACGGTCGTCCTGCGTCGCCTCAAGTGCATCCAGCAGGCCCGCGAGCGCCGCTCGGGCGTCCGGTCCGATCTCTTCAAGCGCGCGTGCGATGCCGATGCGCTGCTGGTCGCTTGCGCCGCCAAGGACTGTGACGAGCGGCGGAACAGCTGAGGCGCCGATTTTGCCGAGCGCGTAAGCGATCTGATAGCGCGTCGCGGGTTCGCGTGTGATCAGAAGCGCATCGATCAGCGGCTTAACTGCTTCCGCAGCCATAGGCCGAAGTTGGCGGATCAGCGTCCCGACCTGATCGGTCGTGGCATGGCCACACCGCCTTTCGAGGAGCGCAACGACCGTCGCCAGTCGCGGTGCTACCGCTGCACCGATGCCACCCAGCGCATAGGCCGCCGCTTTTAGAACATTCTTATCCTGTGCCCGGCGGAGCATATCGAGGAGCGCGGGAATCGCGACGTCGGCGTCCGGGCCGATCCGTCCCAGGGCGTAGGCGATCCACCGGGCAACATCTGCCTCGATGGCGTGGGGCAGGGCCGAGATTAGGACGGGGAGATCGGCTGCCCCGGCCTGCCACAGGAGGTCTGCCAGCTGGGACGGGGCCGTTTCGCTTACCATCGCGAGACCGTCAGCGAGGCCCGGCACCGGAGGATTCGCGATACGGAGCGCTACGCATCGACTGGTTCGAAAGTGCGAAGCCGTTCGCTCGGCCATGACGTACGCGAAGTCGATATCCGTTATGTGCTCTTCGTTCTCGAAGGTCGCCGCGGCGATCACCCGCCCGCTGACGACCCTGAACACGCGGAAGCGGCAGGGTACGTGCTCTCGGTACGGGTCCGCGATGCACTCGACCGAGGCGCCAAAGAGGTCACCCGATATCCACGTTGCCGGGATCGGTCCGTCGACTTCATGGACGTCCCGCATCTGAATTTGGACGCGGCCCTGAGCCGGCCAGCCGATGTCGACGCTACCACCGAACGACGTCAGGAGCAGCCGCTCACCATCGATCGTCCATGTCGCCCCATAGCCCCGTTGGTTGGCTGTCGTGTGACCCGGAGCGAAGCGGCATCGTTTCCAGCGGGGATCGTCCGGCGGCAGGATGGGCGGAAAAGCATGCAGGGAATAGGACGATGCGCCATCGACCAGTCTGTCCGGCATTTGCCGAGTCATGCGATTGCCTGCCACTGAGCGGCTACTGAAGCCGCGTCGCCCCTTGCCACGCCGTATTCCCCAGCGATTTCCCGGCTGACAGTATGCTTAATTATGCAGAACTTGTGAGCGCTGCTAAGCCAGAGCATGCGTGGTGCGTGTTTGCCGGGGGGCAAGATGATTTTCCGATGGACAATGCTCATCCTGCTCGCAGGTCTTTCGCTTCATGCCGTTAGTACGACCACAATGGCCCGCGAGCAGGCGGGTGTTGTCCTACCGGCTATCTCTGCCGGTGCCACGCCGCTCGGGGCGGCCCGGCCGATCCTCGCCTGGACGGAGTTCTGCAAGTCGCATGTCGCCGAGTGTGAGGTTGATTCGACTGTCCCGTCTCGCATCGCGTTGACCCCATCGGTTTTGTCGCTCGTCGTGTCGGTGAACCGCCGGGTCAATCGCAGCGTCCGGAACCAGACTGATCAGGAGCATTGGGGTGTGCCGGACCGCTGGGACCTCGCCGAGGACGGCGCTGGCGATTGCGAGGATTTTCAGCTGCTCAAGCGCCGTCTGCTGGCCGAGGCCGGTCTCCCCCGACGGGCCATGCGCTTGACGGTGGTGATCGACGAGAAGGGCGAGGGCCACGCCGTGCTCACCCTGATCACCGACCGCGGCGACTACGTCCTCGACAACAAGACGGACTCCGTGATGGCTTGGCATCATACCGGCTACGTTTTCATCAAGCGCGAGAGCCAAGATACTCTGGCGTGGGTGTCGCTGGGTGGCGTGACCTCCCCAGTTGTCGCCGCCAACCGCTAGGTCAGCAGCAATGCTACGGGTGCTCGTTATGGCAGCGGTCACATGCATAGGACCGGCATCGAACCATGGCCCCAGTACATTTTCGCCAAAAATTGATTATATGAAATATTTAAATTTCGGTTGGGTTTACAGGCAGTACCTCCGGCAACTACAATTCTCCGTGCATTTCGAATATAGCCAAAATAAATCAATCAAATCGTTTTTCAAAAATCATTCGATGCAAATCCAGCATCATTGGCTTGCGAGTCCATTGATATCTCTAAATGGCGTTAACTGCGGTACAGTGCGAGCTTGGCGTCGATTGCGGCTCGATCCCGTTCATAATCTCTACCGCCCGGCCGACCCATAACCTAGCCTAATCTCAGCAGATTCGTTATCTGCTCGGACGAAACCATTATCTGCCTCGCTCCCTTTAAAATATATAATATTAATAACAAGCGAAGTCATTAGCGTGGAATAGTGCTAATCACGAACTCAAATAGTTCGTTGATGGATTTGATACGTGCACCCGCGAAGCTTCCAACTTCTGTATCTCCGTCCTTGCGCAAGCAGTGCCGCATGAGATCAAGTCGTCCAGCAAGCGCCGCTTCGCGCGTCAGGATTTCTGCGAATGACTGGTAGGATTCCAGGCTGCTTACGTTCTCCTGATCCTTGAACGCTGGAAAGAGCGCGTCGTGCACTTCCTTCTTGCTATCTCCACCATCCTTTGTGATCTCATCGAGCCAAGCCTTTGCCTTCTCCCAGTCCCGGTTCGTCACCGCAACGTTAAAAGGGTGGTCTGACTTCCGATGATATAGCTCTGCTACCCTAGGGGGCGCCTTATAGGGCTCCTCGTCGTTCCAGTCCGCAGGACAACCTTTCCAGAAACAAGCTGCCATAAGTCGCTGCTCCGCAGTCGCCGCCCGGTAGGTAGCGATCTCGCCCTTGATCTCCTTCAGTGCGTCTAAGCCATCGATGGCCTTGTCGACTCGCGCCATCAAGTCGTCGCGTTGCCGATCAAGCCCGCCACCATCGGCCAGTTTGATGGCCTCAAGGACGAGAGGATGCCACGCAATTCGAGTTCGAGGTGCGTCCAGATCGAGAAGCGCCGTCGCGAGGGTTTGAGCCGTAAAGAACATGGCGCGGCGTATATCGGCGCGCGTCGTGCAGGTCTTGAGTCCGTAGGGGCACCACACGCTTGAGAAGTCACCCGCAGCGCGTACGAACTGAGTGTGATCACGCCATGCCTGAGCATAGTCGCCGACGACTAGGCTCATGTCGCGAAACTCGGATAACCCGCTCAGGTCATATCGAGGCGCATCTTCATCGCCACCCGCGGCAGCCATCTTCGTGAGCCGATGCTGGCGCGCCAGCTTGAGGCGCGCCGAAGCTGCATCCAAGTCACCAAGGTCACGATAGGCGCGGACCAGCCAACGATCGACGGATGTGACGTCGAAGAACGCGGAGACGCGAGGGCCATCGGAATCTTCCGTGTAAATGGCCGGTGACGACAGGTCGATGCCTGCTAGCTGGTCGACGAGCCGTCTATTCCATCGGCCATCGATCATGGCTGCGGCATCGGCAATCCGCATGATCTGGTTGGCCGTGCGCAATAGCTCGCGCGGTGTGGCATCCTGGGGAGGGAGGGCAAGCGCGACCGCCCTGTCGACGGCGCTTCCGGTGCTCTTCCATGGGAGCAGCGATGACCATTGAGCTGAACGCGCTTTGGCAACGTTGAGCCATGCGTCGATCTGATCCTCGCAAGCGCTGCCCTCGCGCATCTCTGGCGGGCAAGAACGGACGTCCTTTAGGATGGCCATGAGCTCGTCGCCGAGCGCCGCCGCGGCATCCGCCGCCTCCACCCTGAGCTTAGACGGTTGTTGTGGCTTGAGATGTCCAAGCGCCAGACCCGAAGGCTTCGGCGGAGGCATCCGCTCCAGAGCGTCAGCGAGTTCGAGACGCAACTCAGACCACGCGTCGGCGAGTTCGCCCCTGCCGTCCGCCCGATCCGACGCCTCACGCTTGGCGTCCTCTCTTGCCTTCTCTTCCTTATCACGGCGATTTGCCTGCCCTTCCAAGAGGCTCTTGCGCTGCGCCGGCTCAACCTTGTTGATTAGGCGCGAAGGGCGCGCCATTGTAGATGGCCACGCGAGATCGACGATCGCGTCGAGCGCGTCGAGATCGAGGGCGAAACCGTCCATGTTCATCCCGGCGATCCAGCCCGCAGCAGCGAAGGCCGCGCGGTTGACTGGCACGACCGGGACTCCTCGCTGGCGCATGCCATCGACGACGGCCTCCTCTGCCTTCAGCACGGCATCGCTGCACTGGAGTGAGACTGCCTTCATCCAGCGTTCGATGTCCGTTCGCTGGCGGCGAGAAGCGCGCTTCAGAAGAGCAGACCCATCGATCAGGATCGGTTCGACCGTTGAAAAGGTAAGATTGAGGAAGCTCGTGACTGACGTCAGGCCGAGAAGTGGCGCTTCGAGGAGTGGCATCTCGACGGCCGCCAAGGCATTGCGGTCGCTGCGGATCGCGGTGATGTTCGTGACGGCGGCACGGACTTCTTCCGGCACGGTGTCGGACTCATCGAGCTGGCGGCGTCGTAGAGTGATGCGCCAGTTCGGTTCGGGCTTGGACCCAAGGTCCTCGTAAACCGATCTGGCGGCTCCACCGCCGATCAATTGCCCCGCAACGTGGCGCGGCTCGCTTATCGCCGTACGGAACGAAAAAAGATGGGATGCGCCCCCGTACGCCACAGTGCCGCTTTCCCCGATACGCCCCGGCACTTCGCTCAGCTGGAAGCGCCGGAAATGCTCAGTGTCCTTGAACAGGAACGGGGTCCGGATCGTGCGCCACGGGGAGTACGAGTCGTACATCGGGATGCCGCCCGGGCTCCGCATGCGCCACAGCGAGACGACCGGCCCCTTGGCGCCGGCTGAAGCAGCCTCTCCGTCGGCAAAGGCTGCAAGTGCCACCTTCTCCGCGCCGATGCGGGCGTCGCCTTCCGAGATCCCGCGGATGCAGGCGTCAAGCGCGGGCGTGTGTTTGTAGGAAAGGGTAACGGGAATGCCGTCGGGCGAATGATCGGCGCCCGTTATGGCGGAAGCAGCGCCTATGCAGACGAGAATGGCTACGAGGGTGAAGAGGAAAACACGCATGGACTAGCGCCCGGTCTGCTGCGAAGATCCTCCAGAGATGCCGGAGCTCGGCACGGGAAGCGTACCACGCTCGCTGAATTGCGGCAGCCCATCGAGTATTTCGCGCTCTCTGTCTGCGCGTGATTTTGGCGGATTATTAGGTGCGGGGGTGGTTCCGGGAAAGACCGCCGAGCCGCTGTTGACGACTGGTGGTGCTACAGTGTCGACCGGAGCTGCGCCGGACGCGTTCACAGCTTCAGACGATCCGTTGAGCTGCTCGCGCAACGCATCGCGAAGACTTTTACCTTGTGGCTTCCTAGGACGAGTGCCTGTTATATCATCGTAGACATAGTCCTCGGTTGCAGCCTTAACCACACGGACCCGCCCCTGTACCGTGTTAATATACCGGTTATTGAGGCAGTCGATCCGATCTTCAGCCTCACCGAACGCCCGGCAATGACCGGCAACATCAGGTTCAAACTTGGCGATGACAGCCGCTTGGGCGCGTCGAATACAAGCTTTCCAGGCGTCCGTTTCTCTTTCCGCCTGCCCCTCGCAGAGCTTGCTCGCTTCTCCGTAGAGAACGCTGAGTGGAAGCCGTGGCTTGGCCCGTTCCGCCTCCGGCAGTCGGTCGCCCTCGGAAACCGCGAAGGGATTGTCGCCCTTGTAGGGAGTAGCGCCGGCATAGTTTGCCTGGGCAGCCGTGACTCGGCCCGCTTCGTCCTTCAGCATGGCACCGAGCTTTTCGGCAAGCCCCAGATTATGGCGCGCAGCCCCCACGTTGCGCGCATCGCCGCATAGGCCGAACTCTCCCGCCGCCCTGGTGTAGCGGGCGACAGCTGAACTTGGGTCGAGGGCATGCATGTCTTGCTCTGCGGCCACGAAGTCCGTTTTCGCCCGCTCGCAATGCGAGAGTCGGACTACTTCCTTCCGGCGTTCTTCCTCGGCGCGCCGTTGGCGCTCCTCCGCCGCGCGTTGCTCGCTCTCCTGTCGATCGACAAGCGCGAGGTTCCGAGCATTGTTAGCGATTGCGCTCGTGTTTCCGCAGGACGCGAATTCTTTGTGCGCCGACCGGAATGCGGCGCGGGCGGCAGTGAAGTTTCTGTTTCGAAGTGCAGCGTCAGCCTCGTGGTGGTGACCCAGACCACGGTCGAATGACGCCGTGCACTCTCTGCGTCGCTGCTCGGCCCGTTCGGCCGCCGCTTCGCGCTCAGCCTTCTGCCTTGAGAGTTGATCTGCTTTCGCTGCATTGCTCCGCATGTTTTGCGCGATATCAGACCTACCACACCCATCATAGTAGCGCGCTGCCGATCGGTAGTCGTTGGCAGCATCGCTGTGGCTACCGTCCGACCACAAGCGACGGGCCGACTGTTCTTCGTCATGTCCGAGGCTGCAAAGGCGCTGTCGCCGCTCCGTCTCTTCTTGCTGTGCTTCTTCTGCAGCAGCCCTTCGGCGACGATCATTCTCGCGGTCCTGCGCGATCATCGAGTCCATAGTGCCAAGGAGAGCTCCGGCGAGTCCAAGGCCCGCACTAATGGCAGCACCATAGTTTCCGCCCCCTCCATTAGAGTAAGACGGTGTATTTGAAGAGCGATTGTCTGGCCCACAGGCGAACTGATTGTCGACTAGTCTGCGTCCTTGTCCACAAACGGAGTCTGCCAAAGTCACAGAGGGAAGAAAGATCAATACAACGCAGGCGGCCAGTGCAGACCTGCTTGGAGTTTTTCTCGGCCGCATGCTTCGAATCCCGCCTTCCGAAACGACCGTTTTATACGGCGAATCTGCCTGAACCATTACCACCTGACCCCACGGAATCATCATGCGTAATCGCGAGACCGGTGTACATAGAGACGATATAGGACGCCCATGAATTCGGACCTGCTTGCGCCTTCGTCTCGGGCCGGTCGCGTTGTGCTCCTGATACCTCCTCTACATACAGCGGCATGAATCCCGTACGTTTCGCTACGTCACTCAGAAGCTCCGGGTTATGTTAACTGTGGGTTACGGCGCGTAACCGATCAGCACGTCTCCTCCGTGTATCAACCGCAGGCTACACCACGCACTTGCCATCCCTTTCCAAGAGACAGTTTAGTGAGCCAATGAAGTCTGCGTTGGCCGACACAATTATATGGCGGATGGCGGTCTCCAAAACACCCTGGTTTGTCTGAGTCCAGGATCCGCGCGGATCTGGTGGCAGGGTTTGGATGGGAGAAGGCCGATGGGACGCAAGAGCGGGTTCGTGGCGTTGCTGTTGTGGAGCTGCGGGTTATTCCTGCTTTGCGGCTTGCACCGGATCTACGTCGGGCGGTTCTGGACTGGGCTGCTGTGGTTCTTCACTCTCGGCTTGTGCGGGATTGGACAGCTGATCGACCTCTTGCGCCTCAGCGATATGGTTCACGTCGCTAATAGCGAAGGCGGCCGAGGGGCCCGGCAGATTGCCCCGGCGACTACCGTCGCGCCGGTCTTCAACGTCACGATCAACGCTGCACCGGCTGGCGTCGAGCCGATAACGCCCGATCAAATCGCTGCCGGCATGACGCAGCTGCCGCCCCGGCGGTAAAACGGGCTTCAATAATGGCAATTTGATAGAGCGGGGGTGCCATGTGGGCATCGCACATACGTTATCGGGTACTCGCCTCGTCACTCGTGGTGTGGAGCGCTTGGGCTACGGTCCCCGCCTCAGCCACCGCCGACGGCCCAGATCGGTTTGCGGTCCGAAACGTACGGGCAAACGACACGCTGGCGCTTCGGGCGAAGCCGAACGCTGAAGCGCGAAAGATCACCGCGCTGCCGCCCTTTGTCCGGGGTCTCGAGAATCTCGGCTGCCTGGACGGGAAGACCGGGCGAGAGCCGGCAGACATCGGGCTAGGCGGCATACGACCGTGGTGCAAAGTCCGCATCGGCAGCCTCATCGGCTGGGCATCCGCCCGGTTCCTGCGCGAAGACGGAGAGATCCTGAAGCCTTACAGCGTCTCCGGCGCCCCTTCTGGACCGGGGCAGTTCGTTGCTACCTCTTTCGCGATCGAGAAGACGGCAGCTGGTGACGAGCGATGGAAGGTCGTCACGCAAACAGTCATCAGCAAATCGACGACGGCCGACGTTCCGAACGAGGTGATTATTACGTCACAGCTCGTCAATTGCCGCCATGGGCGCAGTGAAGTGATCCGATTGGACGGAAGCGCCCCAGGAAGCTCCGGCCGTATCGAAGAGACACCGGAACCGGGCTACCATCCAGCCTTGGCTGGCTTTGACGAAGAGAACCTATGGTGGCTCACGTGCCGGAGTATCTATCAAAAATATCGTTGGCCGTGAATGATCGACCATAAGCTACAGCATATCCGAAGATCCAGGGTTTGGACAAAAGACGGCAATAACAAGCTTAGTTTTTATAACGGTTATTCGACACAGTTTTTAGCAAGCTGCCTGTTGAGCATTTCGGGAGAACAGTGAGGATCCCCAGGTCAATAAGACTTGGAGGAAGACTAATGGCTCTAACAATCGAAGAATTGTCTGTTCAGACGAAGGTCAATCCCTCGACCATTCGCTACTACGAACGACGTGCCGTACTTCTCATACCCCAGCAATCCAAGGCGGGATCTCGGGAATATGACACCGTCGATATTAAAAGGGTGAGATTTGTTCGTTTCAGCCGGCTCTTAGGGATGGAATTGGACGAAATTCGTGCCTTGATTGAGATGATTGGCGAGGGCAACTCAGAGGAGATCGATATCGTAGAGCAAGTCATGCTTGAACGAGCTTCACGTCTAACGCGTTTCTGCGTGAACCTCAAAAATGTCTCCGCTGCGATTCGCACTGGTGAAATCGATGAGGCTAACGCGTTCAGCATACTTTCCACAGATGGAGAGACGACAAACGAAATCAATAGTAATAATCGACCAGAAAAAAATTCATCAGCTGAAGGTATGGGAAAGAAGTTAACTACTCAAATCTCAAATTTAAAAGGTAGGCCCGCAAAGTCCTAGTGATTACTTCGGCGGTATCCCCGACAATTCCTATCCCCTCAAACGTTCCACATTGTTGGTGCGTTGGGCTGCCATCGTGGGTCCGTTCCTGATTTTATGGACCTTTCACGCCCATAGCGACCGTTCGATCGCCACACGTATGTTGCGAGGCGGACGTACGACCCCGAACGTCAATGACATCGATGGTTAGGTAGCAGCTGGTCCGCTTTCAGGCAGCGATGAATGGAAGTGGATATCGTCGTCGAGCCCGCTCTCGACCCTGGCTGTGTCAAAACCCCGATGATGGTACGTTCCTTCGGTCTGACCGGAGGTAGACATGGGCCGGTTTGTTGTCGGTGCCGAGCGCGATCAGACGACGCTGTTTCCGCCTTGTCTCGAGGAC
>NZ_VRVE01000032.1:0-42291 GCF_008040035.1 Methylobacterium sp. WL9 | reverse complement strand
CGTGGCTCGCTGCCCGCGGCCCCCGCCGGCTTCGGCGGGTCGAGCCTCTCCGTGACCGTGCCGCTTCGCTTCAGCCCCGGCGGCTGACCGCGGAGCAGAGCGGCCGCGGCCACGTTACCGTCGATCGGGCTGGAGCGTGGCCGTGGCCGTCCATTTCACCAGCGACACGCATTTCGGTGATCCCAGGGGCCTGCGCATTGACCGCCGGCCCTTTCCCGATCTCGCCGCGCACGATGCCGCGCTGGTCGAGGCCTGGAATGCGGTCGTCGGGCCCGACGACGAGGTCTGGCATCTCGGCGACTTTGTCCTCGGGCCGCCGCCGGAGCGGATCCATGCGCTGCTCTCTGCGCTGGCCGGCCGAAAACACCTGATCATCGGCAACAACGACGGGCCGGCGACCGTCGCGGCGCCGGGCTGGTCCTCGGTCGGGCATTATGCCGAGATCGAGGTCGAGGGGCGGCGGCTGGTGCTGTGCCATTATGCGTTCCGCACTTGGAACGGCATGGGACGCGGCGCGCTCAACCTGCACGGCCATTCACACGGCCGGCTCACGCCGATTCCGCGCCAATACGATGTCGGCGTCGATCCGATGGGGTTCCGGCCGGTGACACTCGATTCGGTGCTGACCTTGCGCCGCCCCCGCACTGCGAAGACGGCACCCGAAAAACGCGGAACCTAACAGCAGCTTGACCGTTCATCGCTTCGGAACCGCAACAATTGGTCTCGCCGTCGGTGACGGCGTCGGACCGATCCCGCAGTCACCGCCTCGAGTGTCCGATCATGCGTCACACGATCCTCTCCGCCGGCCTCGCCGCGACCCTTCTCGCGACGATCGCCGCCCCCGCCTTCGCTTTCCCGTCTTGCGTGGACGGTCAGCGCAAGATCGAGGAGGCCAGCGCGCTGCGCTATCAGGCCCGCCAGGAGGCGCGCCTCGGCAACCACGACCGCGTCTGCGAAACCCTCGACGAGGTCGGCGACCGCTATCACGACGCGCAGGGCGCGTTCGAGGATTGCGGCAGCGCTGTCACGTCCATCGATATCCGCAGCGAGCTGCGAAACCTTCGCTTGGCCAAGCGCGTAAATCGTTGCGATTGAGCCCGGCTTCAGCCCTGCCGTCAGGGTCGGGTGCGTCCCCACACGCCCGAGCGGCCGGGATTGCGCCATCGTCACGACCTTACCTGCCCCGATCCGCTCACCGCACCGACCTCAAGAGCATCACGATGAACACCGCCAGCACCGCCGACACGCTCCCGACCGCCCCGTCCTTCGCCGCAGCCCTATGCGGATTCCTCAGCACGACGGCCGCGACCACGATGCTGATGTTCCTCGTCCGCAGCTTCTGAGCGGCTTCCGGCCGCGCGAGCATCGGCCGGGCGATAAGAAATCGTTTCAGAACAGAGGTTCGATACCCGGCCGATACGTCCGGGTCGGGCGCGACGCCTAGCGATCACCGTCAGGGTGCGACGTACCAGAACCGGCGCCGGGAAAAGAGCGCATCGGCCTGCGCAGCCGTCGCCTGCAACGGGTCGGTCTTCGCCGGAACCACGCAACGGACCTCTTTGCGGGTCGGCGGCTCCACCAGGGCGGCCTGCGCGGGCGGGACCAGCCCGAGGCGGGCCTGGATCTCGGGATGGCGGGTCGCGGAAATCGTCGCGACGCAGGCGATGAGGCTGCCGGCCAAGAGACCGAGCAGAAAATTTGTCATGCAAGCCGGGTCCAGGCTCGATCGAGCCGCACGCTCTCGCCCGGGCTATGGCGCACCAAGCCGGCACCATTGCGGCAGGCGGCGCGATGATGCCGAAATTTTAACATCCGGCATGTCAGATCCGAATACACCGGACGGGCCAACCGTGCGGTCGGGGAGACGTCGGGGCGATGATGCAAGGGGCCAACGCTTACGCAAGGGTTGCACGCAGCGCCTTGACGCCGAGAGAGGCCGAGGCTGCGGTGCTGTTGAAGGCCGCGGGGCGACTTCAGGCCTTCTCCGGACAGGATCTGTCGAGCTCGGCCGGCCTGAATGAAGCGCTGATGTTCAATCAGAAGGTTTGGGCGATCCTGGCCGGCGCCGTCGCCGATCCGGCCAATCCGCTGCCCGACGAGATCCGTCAGAACGTCACCAACATCGCGGTATTCGTGTTCCGCACCATCATCGATGCGATGATCGAGCCGTCGGCCCGTAAGCTCGATGCGCTCATCTCTCTCAATCACCACCTCGCGGCCGGCCTGCAGGGCAGCCCGGTGCCGTCGGCCACCTGATCCGCGATGGCCTCGGAAGCGCGCCGCTGAGATCACGCGGCGTTTCGATCGGATCGACCGAAACGCAGAAAACGTGATCGACGCAAAAGTTCGGAGCAGGCTTCGCGCGAAAAACCGTCGCCACTTTTTCGCAGCCTGCTCTAGGCGCGCTTCTCGACTCTTGCGCCGGTGACGGGCGGATTCGGATCGCGTCCGTAGACCCGCGCCTTGATGATGATCTCGTTCGGGATCTGCACGATCACGTCGCCGCTGATCGTATCGGTCACGCGGTAGACGAGGGATCGGCTGTCGCCGTCACGCTCGAAGCCGCGACGTTCGGTGTCGGCCTTCCTGGCCTTCCCGGCATCCGGGCTGATATCGACCGAGACGGCTGGATCGAGGGTGCGATCCCCGCTGCCACGCGCGTCGCCGGTATCGGCCGCGCGGGTGGGCGGATCGACGGCTGCGATCGGCGGCGGAGAGGTGACGGGACGGATCGGATCCATGACATGCTCCCGGATTGCGAGGGGCTACGTCGAAGGATTCATCGTCCGGAGTCATCCGACTCTTAACGCAGCCCGCTTATCCCCCGGCGACCCAGAGCAGTGCTTCCATTGCGTTAACGGCGTCCGGACATTTCTACGGAAATCGGATCGGCGCGCCCTGCCGGACACGCCGATCCGGTGATCGGGGCTACTCGGCAGCCTCGACGTAGAGCTTGCCGCCTTCGGCCAGAAATTCCTGCGACTTCGCCGCCATGCCCGCCTTGCGCTCGGCGTCGCTCATCGGCTGAGCCTGCCCGATCACGATGCCGGCTTCTTCCATGGCGAGGACGTCGGCGCGCAGGTCCTGCGTGATCTTCATCGAGCAGAATTTGGGGCCGCACATCGAGCAGAAATGGGCGACCTTGTGGGCGTCCTTCGGCAGGGTCTCGTCGTGGTAGGCGCGGGCGGTATCCGGATCGAGGCCGAGATTGAACTGGTCCTCCCAGCGGAAGTCGAACCGGGCCTTCGAGAGGGCGTCGTCACGCAGCTGCGCGGCCGGGTGGCCCTTGGCGAGGTCGGCGGCGTGGGCGGCAATCTTGTAGGTGATGACTCCGGTCTTCACGTCGTCGCGGTTCGGCAGGCCGAGATGCTCTTTCGGCGTGACGTAGCAGAGCATGGCGCAACCGAACCAGCCGATCATCGCCGCGCCGATGCCGGATGTGATGTGGTCGTAGCCCGGTGCGATGTCGGTGGTCAGCGGGCCGAGGGTGTAGAACGGCGCCTCGCCGCATTCGGTGAGCTGCTTCTCCATGTTGATCTTGACCTTGTGCATCGGCACATGGCCGGGACCCTCGATCATGACCTGGCAGCCCTTGTCCCAGGCGATCTTGGTGAGCTCGCCCAGCGTCTCCAGCTCTGCGAACTGCGCCGCATCGTTGGCGTCGGCGATCGAGCCGGGGCGCAGGCCGTCGCCGAGCGAGAACGACACGTCGTAGGCCCGCATGATGTCGCAGATCTCGTCGAAGCGCTCGTAGAGGAACGATTCGCGGTGCCCGGCGAGGCACCAGCGCGCCATGATCGAGCCGCCGCGCGAGACGATCCCGGTGGTGCGCCGCGCCGTCAGCGGCACGTGCGCCAACCGGACGCCGGCATGGATCGTGAAGTAGTCGATGCCCTGCTCGGCCTGCTCGATCAGCGTGTCCTTGAAGACCTCCCAGTCGAGCTTGAGCGGATCGCCGCCGACCTTCTCCAGCGCCTGGTAGATCGGCACGGTGCCGATCGGGACCGGCGAGTTGCGCACGATCCACGACCGGATGTTGTGGATGTTGCGGCCGGTCGAAAGGTCCATGACCGTGTCTGCGCCCCAGCGGGTCGCCCAGACCAGTTTCTCGACTTCGTCGGCGGCCGACGACGTGACGGCCGAGTTGCCGATGTTGGCGTTGATCTTCACCAGGAAGTTGCGGCCGATCGCCATCGGCTCGAGTTCGAGGTGGTTGATGTTGGCCGGAATGATCGCGCGGCCGCGGGCGATCTCTTCGCGGACGAATTCGGGCGTGATGAAGGGCGGGACCGAGGCGCCGAAGCTCTCGCCGTCGGCGAGCGCCTCGTGGGCGCGCTCCAGCATCTGATCGCGGCAGGCGTTCTCGCGATGCGCGACGTAGATCATCTCCTCGGTGACGATGCCGGCGCGGGCGAACTCGTATTGCGTCACGCGCTGGCCGGGCTCGGCCCGGCGGATCACCCGCTCGGCGGGGCAGGGGGCGACGAGCTTGTCCTCGGAGGCGAAGCCGTTGTCTTCGGGCTTCACCGCGCGCGGCGTGACGGTGGCGTAGCCGCGCTTAGCGATCCAGGCCTCGCGCACCGGCGGCAGGCCGGCTTCGAGATCGATGCGGATGTCGGTCTCGGTATAGGGGCCGGACGGATCGTAGACCCGGACCGAGGGCTCGTTCGGATCGCTCAGCACGATCTCGCGGAACGGCACCGTGATGTCGTCGCGGCCGGGAACGGTGGCGTAGACCTTGCGCGAGCCCTGGATGGGGCCGGTGGTGACGCTGGCGGGCGTACCGTTCGGAAGGTCCTTGGGACGGACGGGTGCGTTCATCGTGTGTCGCTCCTGGCGTTGGAGACGACCCGCGCGGCGGCGACGATACGGCAAGAAGGGCGGCGCGCTGTCGAGCGCCGGCCGTCTGTTCCCGTCCCTCCGCCGGTACGAGCCGGATCAGGTTCAAGGGTCAGGGCGACGCGCCCAATCTCAGCCCCCATCGGGGCTCCCCTCGGAACGGTTCCAGAGTCGGAGTCCGGGCGCGTTTTGTCAATGCGGACGGTGAGAGCTGGATGTCGAGGTCGTCCGGCTAAACGGCATTTCCCCCGGCCTCGAGATGACGATGCCGGGACGGCCCCTCAGTCCATGCACATCTTGAAGTAGATCTGCCGGATCTCTTCCATGGCCTGAAACCCCTCGGCGCGCGGGTTCAGAAGCTCCGGCCCGTCCGGAACCCGGCCGAAGAACGCGTTGGACAGATCGACCACGAAACCCCGCTCGCCCGAATAGAGGCCGTCCCGATTCTTCACGTTGACCGATCCGCAGATCCACGAGCCCTCGGCTTTGCGCAGGGACGTCACCTTCGGAGCGAGCTCCTCGAACCGCTGCCCGATCAGGTCGAGGACGATGCGCGCGTTCGCCTTGCCGATGGCCGTATCCGAGCCGTCTTCCACGACCTGTGCATGGGACGCGAGGGGCGTCACCAACGCAGAAAGCGCCAGGACATGAAGCGAAACCGCCAAAGCCGTCGCAGTTCTATGGCGATCGATTCGAGGACACATCGGCGTAAGTCTCTCGAACCTCATTTGCCCGACGTCTTGACGATCCGGCCTTTGGGGGCTGACGGGTTGGATTCGGCGATCAGGATGTCGAGCGACAGGCGCACGATCTCTACCGCGCTCACGCCTTTGCTATCCGCCTCGGCCTGAACTTCGGCTTGCTCTGCCGGACTCATGCCGTCGAACAGCGCCTGCGCGACCCCGGCGGATGCGTCCTTGTGATGTTCGCCCATCGTCATCGTCCCTAAGAATTCTTATTATAGACTTACAGAATAGAGCATCCTCTCGTCTCCACTCTGCTGTCGAGATCTCCTACCACAGCCGCATCAACCGGTAACCCGTCACCACGTCTTGCGGCGAGAAGCCGAAACTGGCGGTGATGGTGAGGCCGGCTCCGAAGATCGCGCGGGTGAAGGCACCCGAGAGCAGAAACAGCCCGGTGATGACGAGGCCGCTATAGCGGCCGATCTGGTCGCCGGCCTCGCGCGCGCCGTCGGGGATCCACGGCCGGATGATGCCGTAGCCGTCGAGGCCGGGGATCGGCAGCAGGTTCAGGACGATCGCGGTGGCCTGATAGAGCGCCGAGACGGCGAGCACCGCGCGGATCGTGTCGGCATCCTCGCTCGCGAGACCGTAGAGCAGCACCAGGAACACCAGGAAGGCGAGATTCATGGCCGGGCCGGCCAGCGAGACCGCCGACTGCCACATGGGCGACCGCAGCAGATCGCGGTTCACGAACACCGCGCCGCCGGGAAAGCCGATGCCGCCGAGGATCGTGAACAGTACCGGCAGGACGATCGAGGTCAGCGGATCGATGTAGAGGCGCGGATCGAGCGTCAGGTAGCCGGTGCCGGCGATCGCGTGGTCGCCGCCCTTCCAGGCGACGAAGGCGTGGCCGAACTCGTGCAGGCAGAGCGAGAGAACCCAGCCGGCCAGCACGAAGACGAAGGCGAGGCCCTTCTGGCCGCCGAGGCCGAACTGGATCGCCAACCCCGTGCCCGCGAAGGTCAGCAGGATCATCAGGAAGTTGAAGCTCGGGATGGCGGCGTCGCCCGCCTCACCCGATCGCGGCATCTGCACCATGGTCACCCGGCTTCCGGCGTCGGCGGTGGGCGAGAATGTGCCCGATCCGCCATGTCTTTGGTGGTCCGGCCTGTCTTTGGGCATCCGCCCTCTCTTTGGGAAGGGGTGCGAGGCGGTGTAAGCACGCCGTGGTTCGTGAGCTTGGCGGGGCCATGCGCATCCTCGGATACCTGCTCGTCGCCATCCTCTGCCTCTACGGGGCGGCGGCCGGCGTGCTGGCGTTCTACCAGCGCCGGTTGATCTATCCGGGCGCCTTCATGGCGTTTCCGCATGACGACGCCGTGCCGGCTGGGACCGAGGCGGTCACGCTGACGACTGCCGACGGCGAGCGGCTGCACGGGTTGTGGTCGGCGCCCAGACCCGGCTGTGGCGTCGTGCTCAGCTTTCATGGCAACGCCTCGTTTCCCGGGCCGCATGCGGCGCGCTTCGCCGGCTCGCCCTGGCGGGAGGCGGGCTGGGGCGTGCTCTCGATCGCCTATCGCGGCTATCCCGGCTCCACCGGATCGCCCAGTGAGACCGGGCTGATCGAGGACGGGTTCTCGGCTTACCGCTTCGTCTCCGAGAAGGCGCCCGGCGCGCCGGTGCTGCTCCACGGCCACTCGCTGGGGGCCGCCGTCGCGGTGGCCGTGGCCGAGAGCCGGCCGCATCTCGGCCTCTATCTCGAAGCGCCGTTCGATTCGATGAGCCACGTGGTGCGGGTGCATTTCCCCTACGTGCCCTCGGGCCTGTTTCTGCTCGACACCTACCGCTCCGATCTGCGCATCGCGCACGGCAGCGCGCCGGTGCTGATCGTCCAGGGCGACGACGACAACATCGTGCCGGATGCGCTTGCCCGCGAGCTGGCCTCGGCCGCCGGGCCGCGGGCGCGGATCGAGCTGATCCCGGGCGACCACGTGTCGATCCTCGGCAGCCGCGACGGCGAGGCCGAGGCGCTGTTTCGGGGGACGATCCCGGTGCCTTGCGGGGCTGGCCGATAGTTCATCCGGATTCGGCTTCGCCGAAGCGGAGTGCCGTGGCGATCAGCAGGTACAGCACGAGCGCGTTCAAGAGGTGCCAGAGGAAGTGCGTTCCCCCAGGATGCGCGGCGCAAACGCTCCGGTCGATCGTGCGGAAGGTCAGCGAGAGCAGGAACAGCGCCGCGACGCCGAGCAGCGACAGCCCCGCGCTCCGGCGCGCGGATATTCCAGACGCCGCCAGGATGCCGCCGACGCCGAGCAGGGCCAGCACCGCCGGCACGTAGTCGATCGAGCCGTTGGTCAGCGCCGCACTCGATTGCCCGAGCACGGAATCCGCGATGGCGCCGAAGCCGAGATTGACCGCGGCGAAGACCAGCGTGATCGCGGCCGCCAACAGGCTCGGCAGGCCGAGGAGGCGGCGCAGGGCCAGGAGCAGGTAGGCGTAGATGAACAGGCCGATCGGGATCACGTCGGCCAGCATCGACCAGCGGTTGGCCAGGGTGTGGAACAGGAACGAGCCGATCCCGACCAAAGCCACCAGGGCGGCCAGCACCAGTGCCGCCGGATCGCGATGCTCACATCTGCGCTCGCGCAGCACCGCGACGCCGGCCGCCGCGAGGAAGGCGCCGTTCGAGACGGCGTTCAGCGGCTCGGCCCAGAAACCACCGTCGAGGCGTTCGCAATAGGCCATCACCGGCGCGAACCAGGAAGCATCCATCGTCCAGAGCCCTCCGCGCTCCGCGCCTTGCCAGCGCGGCGCGAAGGCCCGATGACGGTCGCCTCACCCGAAGCGGCTGGTACCGGACCCGATGTGGATCACCACTTGGAACGTCAACTCGATCAGGCAACGGCTCGGCCACCTCCTCGCCTTCCTGGACGAGGCGCAGCCCGACGTGGTCTGCCTGCAGGAGCTGAAATGCCAGGATGCCGGCTTCCCGCGCGACGAGATCGAGGCGGCAGGCTACGCCGTCGAGACCCTCGGGCAGAAGGCCTATAACGGCGTCGCGCTGCTGGTGCGCCGGCCGCTCGCGATGACCCAAGTGCTGCGCGGGCTCCCCGGCGACCCGGAGGACGAGCAGGCGCGCTATCTCGAGGCGCTGGTGGTAGGGGAGGACACGCTGCCGGTGCGCGTCGCCTCGATCTACCTGCCGAACGGCAACCCGGCTCCCGGTCCGAAATACACCTACAAGCTCGCCTTCCTGGAGCGGCTGCGGCTGCATGCGCGCCGGCTGATGGAGACCGAGGAGGCGCTGGTGCTGGCCGGCGACTACAACGTCATCCCGATGCCGGAGGACGCCGCCAACCCCGAGGCCTGGACGGAGGACGCGCTCTTTCTGCCCGAAACCCGCCGCGCCTTCCGCGCACTGCTCGCGGAGGGGTTCACGGAGGCGGTCCGCGCCTGCGACCCGCGAACGGAACTCTACACGTTCTGGGACTATCAGGCCGGCTGCTGGCAGCGGAACGCCGGAATCCGCATCGACCACCTGCTGCTCTCGCCGCAGGCCGCCGACCGGCTGGTCTCGGCCTCGGTGCAGAAGCACCTGCGCGGCCTCGAAAAGCCCTCTGACCACGTGCCTGTGACGGTGGCGCTCAGTGCCGCGGCTTGAAAGCCGGGCCGCCGACACCAGAACTCAGCGCAACGATTCCGGAGGAACGGATTTTCACGCCATGACGACGATGTTTCACACCGCCCTCATTTGTGCCGCCCTCGCGGCCTCCGCCGGCACCGCCCAGGCCCAGACCGCCGTCAAGATGGAGGGGCGCTGCGAGAAGCTGGTCATCGCCGGCCTCGACATCACGCAGAACTGCAAGGAAAGCCTGACCAATTCGGTCGTGGGCAACCGCACCAGCTTCGATTTCGCGGCCTGGGACGGGCAGACCCTGAGTTTTGCCGGCAGCGGCGCCGTGCAGGAGGCGACCGAGCTGACCGAGCAATTGCAGCCGATCAACCTTGTTACGCCCGGCCAGTCGAGCAAGGAGGGAATCGCCCGCTCCCCGGCGCCGGCCGTCGGTGCCTGCCGCTTCTCGACGCCTGCGCCCGGCAAGTCGGCGATCACCTGCGAGGCGACCTCGCAGGGCAAGACCTACGCCGGCACCTTCGTTACCGACGCGAAGCCTAAAGAGGCGCCTGCGAAGCCCTGAACTGCGCCTGCGAAGTCCAACGATGCGCCTGCGAAGTCCAAGGATGCGCCCAAGCCCTGAGGCTCCGCATCGGGGATGCGCGACTGTGCAGGCTGGTCAGGGGCCGGCCGCTACACCATCTAAGCGCTCGAACGCCGAAACACGCAATTTGACCCGAGGGTTCCATGCTCACTGACATACCCGCGACCGGTGCCCGGCCGGGCGCTCCAGGCGGGGTGGTCAAGGATACGACGACGGCGGGCTTCCGGCAGGACGCCATCACCGAGTCGATGAATCAGCCCGTCCTCGTCGATTTCTGGTCGCCGCGCTCGCCTGCCTGCAAGGCCCTCTCGGCGGTTCTCGAACGGATCGTCGCGGCAACCGGCGGCAAGGTGAAGCTCGTCCGGCTCAATGTCGACGAGCACCCGGCCGTGTTCAGCCAGATCGGCCAGCAGCTCGGCCTCGAAGGCGTTCCTGCGGTGATCGCCCTCGATCGCGGCCGCCCGGTCGACATGTTCAGCGGCGCGGTGCCGGAGGCCGACGTCAAGGCCTTCGTGATGCGCCTGATCGGTCCCTCGGAGATCGACCAGCTGCTCGAAGAGGCCGACCGGCTCGCCGGCGCGGGCGACCACGCCCAGGCCTCCGAAATCTTTACCCACGTCATCCGCGAAGAGCCCGACAACGTCCGCGCCTATGCCGGTCTCGCCAAGGGCCAGCTCGATCTGGGCCAGCCGGCCAACGCTCGGCAGGTGCTCGAGATGGTGCCGCCGGAGAAGGCCGCCGACCCGGCGCTCGCCGGCGTGCGGGCCGCCCTCGAACTCGCCGAGCAGGCCGAAAGCCTCGGCGATCTCACGGCTCTCGAGCAGAAGGTCGAGGCGAACGGCGACGACTATCAGGCGCGGTTCGATCTGGCGCTCGGCCTCAACGCCAACGGACGGCGCGACGAGGCCGTCGACCAGCTCGTCGCCATCGCCCGACGCGACCGTACCTGGAACGAGGAAGCTGCGCGCAAACAGCTGCTGCAGTTCTTCGAGGCCTGGGGTTTGATGGATCCCGCGGCGATTCGCGGGCGGCGCCAGCTTTCGACCCTGATCTTTTCGTGAGCGCTGGCGGGCGCACGTCCAACCGTCGCCTCGGGGATGCGAATCGATGAGCCTGCATTCGGGCTACAAGTCGCCGGGGGATTGCCCGGCCATCATCCCGGTGTTTCCGTTGCCGGGTGCGCTGTTGCTGCCGCGTGGACAGATGCCGCTCAACATCTTTGAGCCGCGCTATCTCGCCATGGTCGACGACGCGCTGCGCACAGATCGGATCATCGGCATGATCCAGCCCGAAGCCGACGGCGGCGGCCCGCCGATGGCGCCGCGGCTCTACCGCGTCGGCTGTGCCGGCCGCATCACGCAATATGCCGAGACCGGCGACGGCCGCTGTCTGATCTCTCTGACGGGCGTCGCCCGCTTCCGCGTCGAGAGCGAGATCGCCGCCACCGGCTACCGCCGCTGCCAGGTCTCCTATGACGGTTTTGCCTCGGATTTCGAGCCGCGGGCCGGCGAGGAGGCCGTTGACCGGCAGGCGGTGCTCAAGGCCCTGCGCGAGTTCGTGGAGGCCAACGACCTCAAGGTCGATTGGGCCGGCATCGAGGAAGCCCCGAACGAGGCTCTCGTCAACGCGCTCTGCATGATGAGTCCGTTCGGCGTGCGCGAGAAGCAGGCCATGCTGGAAGCGCCCGATCTCAAGACCCGCGCCGAGGTGCTGGTCGCGGTCACCGAGATGGAACTGGTGCGCGGCGACGGCTCGGAACCGACCCTGCAGTGATTCTTATGGCGACGCGTGGGGCATTCCGGGGCTCGCCAGAGGCGAGAACCCGGAATCCATGACCGGAAGCGGCGGCTCGGGTAGATTCCGGGCCCCGCTTCGCCACTCTAAAATGACAGATGGCGGGACCGTCTTCGTCTTTTCCCGCGCGCCTGCCCGTCGCCCGCGCTATAGCCGCTCCGTTTCCATCGGAACCTGCCACCATGACTGACGACACCACCCAGCCGGTCGAGGCGACCCGCGTCGATCCCAAGCTCCTCGAACTCCTGGTCTGCCCGCTGACCAAGGAATCGCTGGACTACGACGCCACGCGCCAGGAGCTCATCAGCCGTTCCGCCAAGCTCGCCTACCCGATCCGCGACGGCATCCCGATCATGCTGCCGGAAGAGGCGCGGTCGCTGGCGGATTGAGATTTTCGCAGCTTGCGCGCGCATCCCCCTCGCCCCGCTTGCGGAGAGGGGGCGTGCTCTGCGCCGCTGGGAATTTTTACGTCAAGCCGCCGCATTCCGGTCCGGCTCGGCCGGCGCCGCCCGCCCGATACACCGCCGCCCGAAGATCGACCGGGCGAAGTCGTCGAGCGGCAGTATGATCGGCAGGACGTATTCCTTGAAGGTCGGCTCGAAGATCGGCGGACCGACGAAGCTCAGGCCGAGGCCGAGCAGGAAGCGGACGATGGCCGGCAGCGGCAGTGTGTCGAACGAGCCCTCCGCCGCGAGGCGGCGCTGCTCCTCGGTGTAGAACGGCCGGCACGGGACGTGGTCCGGTTCGGGAAGCGTCGAGCGCAGGCAGGGTCGCGAGGCGGTGCGGCCCTTTTCACCCAGGATCGCCAGGACGATGTTGGTGTCGGCACGCAGGTCGGTCTCGGTGAGGCTGAAACCGATCCAGTGGGTGATGCCGTCGCGGCGGGAGGCCTCGTAGGCCGCCCTGTAGAGCCTGCCGATGGCCGGCGAGCCCCGGTGTTCGCGCAGGATCGCCGCCCGGCCGAGTTCCGCCACATGCGCGCGGGGCGGCATGTCGTCGATTCGGCATTGCAGTTCGAGCGGCAGGCCGAGGGGCAGTTTCTGGACGCGGGCCACGGCCGGGTTCGGCCGCAGCAGCCGGATCGTGCCGATCGCCTCTTCGCCCCTGTAGCAGACGAAGTTGTCGGTCGTGTCGAGGACGTCGAAGCCGTTGATTTCCCGAAGAGCCGGTAGCAGGCCCGGCGCGAGTTGCATCGCGTCGGAAAACACCTGCCAACGGACACGTGCGGCGTCGTCGAGTTCGGCCACCGTGCAGGCCTTGGCGACGCGGTAGCCGGTGGTGGAATCGCTCGTCGACATTGCCCGGTTGCAATCTGCGGCCTTGCCGAGCCCGGCCCGTGATCGGGGCGCGCCGACCGTCATTCCGGGTCCGCATAGCGGAACCCGGAATCTACGGTGGGATGCGTCGTCTCAGGCCTCGGCGTCTTCGGCGGATTCCGGGTTCTCGCCTTCGGCGAGCCCTGGAATGACGATCGTGTGGTGTCGCTCGTCGTGTGTCCCGAGACTCAGTGCGCCGTCGCCCGTGTCCGCGCGACCTCGTCGAGCATTCCGAGATAGGCGCCCCGCGTGGCCGCCGCGGTCATGACGATGGCGTCGCGCTCGGTGGGATCTTCGAGGTTGGCGAGGATGCGTTCGAGATCGTCGACATGGCCGATATCGGCCTCGGCGTGGAGGTCGAGGAAGGTGACGGCGTCGGCGATCTTCGGGATGTTGCTCGACGCCACCAGCGCCTTCGCCACCTTGCCGGCGCGCTCGACGGCCAGCCCTTCGAGGATGTAGGCGCTGCCGAGGAAGGCCGCCGGATGGCGCCCGTTCGTCGCCGCCGTGATCCAGCTGTTGTAGGCGGTGATCCATTCGCCGGGCGGATGTGCCGCCAGCGTCGCCTCGGGATCGAGGCCCAGCGTGCGCAGGTCGTCGTCGACGAGGATGTCGTGGCCGGCCTCCTCGTCGGCCTTCTGGAAGAACAGGTCGGCGAGTTCGGGATGTTCGCCGAGCTCCTTGAGCCGGCGGCCGGCGGCTTCGAGGCAGGGCGCCGTCAGCGCGACGTAGTGACGGGTCTGCACGAGGAAGGCGACGTAGAGGTCCTTCTCGGCCGAACCGTCCTTGAAAGCTTTGATCGCCGGCTCCTGGTCCAGGCCCGCGACGAGCCGGTCGAGTTCGTTGCGCAGATCCGCGACGACGCCGCGCGGTGACAGATCGACGGCAGCTTCACCCATTCCACTCTCCTGGTTCTCGCGTCGGATACCGCTACCGGGGCAGGGCCGTCCCCGCCGTTGCCGGTGCCTCCGAACGACCTGGAGGCTAGGCCACCCTAGGCGGTCGCGTCCAGAAAAATCTACCTGTGATCTGCATTATCTATCTTTGGTTGTGCAATAAGTCACTCTAGGTTATATGTTCGTTCATAGATTGAATCTCTGCTGTGGATCGACGGCCACGAAAAAGGGCGCCGGATTGCTCCGGCGCCCTGTATCGATACGGTCGTTGCGACGGTCTGCGCTCAGCGGCCCTGCTGGATCGCGGAGAGCAGCCAGGAACCGCCGCGCTCGCGGGCGAAGGTCCAGAACTCCTTGGCTTCGGACGGGCCATTCTCGACGACGCGCTGCGAGTTGCGCTCGATGGTGACGTCCGTCAGCGCGAAGCGCATGGCGACGGTGGCGTATTCGACGTTGCCCTCGCGCCAGGCTTCCGACAGGTCGCCCTGAAGGAGCTTCACGTCGGAGATGCGGTTGACGACGCCGCGCTGGGCGTTGCCCCGAAGCTCCTCCTCGAAGTAGCCGACCATCTCCGGAGTCGCGACCCGGCGCAGGGTGCCGAGATCCTCGCGGCCATAGGCGGTCTGCACCTCCCCGAGCGTGCGCTCGAAGGCCTCGAAATCGGCCGGCTCGACGTTCACCGGCTGCGCCCGCGGGGCGGCACTGCCACCGCCGTAGGGTGCCGCGCCGCCCATGCCGGCTCCACCGATGCCTGCACCCGCACCGTCGAGGTTCGAGCGGGCGTAGGGCGCGTTCCCGGCCATGGCCGGCTGGCCGGCTTGCTGTCCACCCTGGCGGCGACGGAAGAACCGGACCGCCAGCATCACGAGGCCGACGAGCAGGCCGACCTGCAGGAGCAGGCCGAGGAACGACGCGATCCCGCCGAGGCCCCCGAAGAAGCCGCCGCCGACGAGCGCACCGAGAAGGCCCGCGCCGAGAAGTCCGGCGAAGAAGCCTCCGCCGAAGCGGCGCCCCGGAGCGGCCTGCATGCCCGGATTGCCCATGCCGGGGCTCGGCGACGTCTGCGAGCGCTGGATCGGCGCGGTGGCGCCGGGAGAGGTGCTGGTGCCCGCCGGCGGGCTGAAGGTGCGCGATCCCCGCGAGCCGAAGCCGCCGCCACCGCCGCCGGGACGGGCCTCGACGACCGGAGCGGCGGTGACCGCCAGCGCTGCGGCAAGGGCGAGCATGGTCGCCATGCGCCTGCGACCGGTGGTTGGGGTTGCCATGGACATCCTCTGAAAAATCCGAGCCGGGCGGAAATCGCCCGTTCTTATATGGGGACGTGCCGATTTAAGTTTTAGTCCCGTTTCAAGGTGCGGCCGGGAAGATCAGCCGCACCGTCGTTCCCTCGCCGGGCCGGCTTTCCAGTGAAACCGTGCCGTTCTGCCGCTTCATCAGGCCGTGCACGATGGCGAGCCCGACGCCGCGGCCGGCCTCGCGGCTGGTGGCGAACGGCGCAAGCGCCCGGGTCAGCATCTCCGGCGACATGCCGTGCCCGCGATCCGAGACGGCGATGCCGACGGCGCCGTCCGAGGGCCGCTGCAACGTACGGTCGCCCGGCGCGACGGCGAAGGTCGCGACGGTGATGGCGCCGGAACCGGCGGTCGCCTCGGCGGAATTCGCCAGGATGTGCCGGAGCGCGAGTTCGACCTGAGTCGGATTACACAGGGCCGGCACCATGTCATGCGTCGTGGCGAACACCAGGTCTATCCGTGGCGGCAGTGCCGCGCGCAGCGATTCGGCGATCGAATCGATGAAAGCGTCGAGGTCGACCGCCCGTACGTCCGGTGCGATCCGGCGCGAATGGGTGAGGAGATGGCGGGTCAGGATCGCCGCGCGCTCGGCGGCCTCCGTCGAGCGGGTCACGGCCCGCTGGATGAAGGGCTCCTGCCGGTCGGCGAGCCGGCGCTTCAGCCCGTCGACATAGCCGATCAGGATCTGCAGAAAATTGTTGAATTCGTGCGCCACGCTGTTCGTCAGCAGCCCCAGCGCCTCGCGCTGCTGCGACAGGACCAGCGCGCCCTCGGCGTCGACACGTCGTGTGATATCAACGACTTGTCCGATCAGTACGGGGGGGGTACCGAGGGGCGCCACCTGGATCGCGGCCCAGAACGAGGAGCCGTTCTTGCGCAGGCAGAGCAGGTCGGCGCCAGCGGTCCGGCCGGCCGCGACCGCTTCCCGTAGGACCGCCCAGGCGGCATGGTCGCCCTGCCTGGTCTGCAACACCTCGATGCCGCCGCCGACGAGTTCCTTCGCCGCATGGCCGCTGAGCGTCGCGAGCGCCGGATTGACCGCCGTAATCACGCCGTCGGCGACGACGAAGGCTGGAACCGGCGACGCCGTCAGAAGCGCGAGCGCATGAGCTGCCAGGCCGGCATCCCCCACCTCAAAAGTGCCGTCCACGTCAGGCGATGGCATGGCGTCAGGCAATGGCATGGCCGCGCTTCCTGATTGTATCTCGTCACGCCTGCACGGCTCGGACGAGTTCGCGTCGTCGCGATCGATACCCGCATTCGCTGCAATGCCCAAGGCGCGGCACAAGGCAGTGGCCGGCAGCTTTACTGGCGCACCCACATGACCCGCACCATCCAGGCGATCTCCGCCACCGGCACGGCACGGTCCTCGTGTTCGGGATTGAGGGAGGCCAGCTCCACCGTTCGGGCGGTGCGGCGGCGCAGCTCTTTCGCCAGCACCTCGCCCGAGGAAAGGCGTACCACGACGCGGTCGCCCTTCCGCACGCTCGCGGTCGGCGAGACGATCAGCACGTCCCCGTCGCGGTAAAGCGGTGCCATCGAATCGCCTTGCACCTCCAGCGCGAAAGCGCGGTCACCGCCGAGATCGGGAAACTCGATCTCCTCCCAGCCCGGCCCACCCGCGGGCATGCCCTCATCGTTGAAGAGACGCCCGGCGCCGGCCTGCGTCATGCCGATCAGCGGCACCATGCTGCGCAGCGGGCCGTCGCGAGAAACGATCAGGCGGAGGAAATCATCGAGGCTGGCACCGGTCGCGGCGAGCACCTTCGAGACGGATTCGGTCGAGGGCCAACGCTTGCGACCGTCCGGTCCTATCCGCTTCGAGCGGTTGAAGCTGGTGGCATCGAGTCCGGCTCGTCGCGCGAGCCCGGATGCCGAGTAGCCGTAGCGCTCGGCCAGACGGTCGATCGCCATCCAGATCTGGTCGTGCGAGAGCATAGGGACTCGTCAGGTCGGGCCGGCTAAGAACGCCGGCCTAGAACTAGGAAAGTAGAACTAAGGCGAGCCGAATGCAATGCGGGGAGCCTACGAAACGGCCGCGATCCTCGCACGTGACGTCGTGCGGAAAAAGATGGTCTTTCGGTTGATTGATCTTCATCGGTTGCGAGTGCCGGCCACCGGGCTTAATCGCTTGCGCCGCCCGCGAGAGAGGTCCCGAATGCTCATCTACAAGATCTGCCCGCGTGTTCTGTGGCTCCAGGCTGAAGCCGCCGGTTGCTTCAGCGGGGCGCCGATCGACCAGGCGGACGGCTTCATCCATTTCTCCACCGCCGCCCAGGCGGTCGAGACGGCCGCGCGCCACTTCGCGGGGATCGACGATCTCCTGCTCGTCGCTGTGGACGTCGAGGCGCTGGGACAGGCCCTTCGCTTCGAGCCCTCACGCGGCGGCGACCTGTTTCCACACCTCTACGGCGAACTTCCATTGAGCGCCGTGCGCGCAGTCCACGACCTGCGTCTCGGGTCCGACGGCTCCCATGCCTTTCCGGTGATGGTCACGGACGGGCTGGGCGCATGATCGGCGCGCTGTTTCCCCTCGCCAAGCCGATCCTGCACGGGCTCGACGCCGAGACCGCACACGATTTGACGCTCCGTGCCCTGTCGCTGTTGCCGCCGCGCACTCCGCCCGCTTCCGACCCGCTTCTGGCTGTGCAGCTGTTCGGCAAGACCTTCCCGAATCCGGTCGGCCTCGCGGCGGGCTTCGACAAGGGCGCGCGGGTACCCGACGCCTTGCTCGGCCTCGGCTTCGGCTTCGTGGAAGTCGGCGGCGTGGTGCCGAAGGCCCAGCCGGGCAACCCAAAGCCCCGGGTGTTTCGCCTCGCTGGCGACCGCGCCGTCATCAACCGGTTCGGCCTCAACAGCGAGGGCGTCGATGTCGTCGCCGACCGGCTGCGTGCGCGACGGGGGCGGGGAGGGATCGTCGGCGTCAATATCGGCGCCAACAAGGATGCGGCCGACCGGCTCGCCGACTACGTGTCGTGCACGCGGGCTCTGGCACCGCTCGTCGATTTTATCACGGTCAACATCTCCTCTCCCAACACGCCGGGCCTCCGCGACCTTCAGGGCGAGGCCTTCCTCGACGAGCTCCTGGCCCGTGTCATCGCCGCCCGCGACGAGGTCTCGGCCGGTACGGCGGTTCTGGTGAAGATTGCCCCCGACATCACCCTCGATGCCCTCGACGCGATGGCGGCGACGGCTCTCCGGCGTGGCGTCGAGGCGCTTGTCGTTTCCAACACTACCATCGCCCGGCCGGTGACGCTTACCGAGCGAGGCGCTGCGGCCGAGACTGGCGGCCTCTCCGGTCGGCCGCTCTTCGCGCCCTCGACGCGGCTTCTGGCCCAGACCTTTTTGCGGGTCGGCAATCAGATTCCGTTGATCGGCGTCGGCGGCATCGATTCGGCAGAAGCTGCCTGGATCAAGATCCAAGCTGGGGCGCGCCTCATCCAGCTCTATTCTGCGCTGGTGTACGAGGGGCCTGGGCTTGTCGAGTCGATCAAGGCCGGACTGGCGGCAAGACTGAGTGCGGAGAGGCTGCCGGCACTCGACAAGGTCGTCGGGCGCGACGCAGCATCGCTTGCCGAGGGCGCAGGTTAGGCCTGCTCAGCCCGATCGGAACAGTTCGACCTCGGCATCGCGAGTCTACGCCCAACGCGCTGCGACCGCGGTGGCCGATCGCCGTCGAATTATTCCAAAAACAGGCACCTACAGCAGAATAATGTCCGATCCATGCGTTTTCGGCATGGGCGTCCCATGGTTGGACGGCAATCATTTTGCAAATGCGAACTGTTAAATCCGGTCGTGTTCCCAGGCTCTTCCGCGCGACCGTCGCGCGACGGCCCGGCGGGCGAGACGTTTCTCCGACATCCGCGATCGGACCTCCATGGACCGCACCGAAACGAGCCCCAAGCGTTCGTCCGCAGCCGGCGGATGGGGCGCACTGAAGAGCTGCGGCAAGCACCTGCTGAAGAGCCGCGCGCCGCTCTCCGGGGCCCGCGCGCTGCTCGGGGCGAACCAACCGGACGGCTTCGACTGTCCCGGCTGCGCCTGGGGTGACCCGGCCCACGGCTCGTCGTTCGAGTTCTGCGAGAACGGCGTGAAGGCGGTCTCCTGGGAGGCGACCGACAAGCGCACGCCTCCGAAGTTTTTTGCGAAACACACCGTCACCCAACTTCGGGAATGGACGGATTACGCCCTCGAAGGCGAGGGCCGGCTGACGCATCCGATGCGTTACGACGCGGCGAGCGACCGCTACGTCGCCGTCACCTGGGACGAGGCGTTCGCCGAGATCGGCGCGACTTTGCGCGGCCTCGACCATCCCGACCGGGCCGAGTTCTACACCTCCGGCCGCGCCTCCAACGAGGCCGCCTATCTCTATCAGCTCTTTGCGCGCCACTACGGCACCAACAATTTTCCCGACTGTTCCAACATGTGCCACGAGGCCAGCGGCATCGGGCTCGTCGACGCCATCGGCGTCGGCAAGGGCACGGTGCTGCTCGAGGATTTCGAGAAGGCGGATGCGATCTTCGTCGTCGGCCAGAACCCCGGCACCAACCATCCGCGCATGCTGGCCGATCTGCGCCGCGCCGCCGAGCGCGGCGCGCGGGTTGTGGCCTTCAACCCGGTGCGCGAGCGTGGGCTCGAGCGCTTCGCCGATCCGCAGAACAGCGTCGAGATGCTGCGCGGCGCGAGCCGGCCGATCGCGAGCCACTACATCCAGCCGCGCCTCGGCGGCGACATGGCGGCGTTTCGCGGGATCGCGAAGGTCGTGTTCGAGCGGGATGATGTCGAGCTGGCCTCTGGCCGGCCCTCTCTCCTCGACCGCGCCTTTCTGCGCCGCCAGACCTCGGACTACGAGGCCTACCGCGCCGCCGTCGACGCGACCACTTGGGAGGCTATCCTCGACCAGTCCGGCCTGACCCGCGAGCAGATCGAGACCGCCGCCGACGTCTATCTCGGTGCAGAGAAGGTCATCACCACCTGGGCCATGGGCGTGACCCAGCACCGTCACTCCGTCGCGACGGTCCGCGAGATCGCCAACGTGATGTTCCTGCGCGGCCAGATCGGAAAGCCGGGCACCGGCCTCTGCCCCGTGCGCGGCCATTCGAACGTGCAGGGCGACCGCACGGTCGGCATCAACGAGAAGCCGCCGGCCGCCTTCCTCGACGCGCTCGACCGCGAGTTCGGATTCAAGTCGCCCCGCCGCCACGGTCACAACGTGCTCGCCGCCATCGGCGCGATGCTCGACGGGTCCTCGAAAGCCTTCATCGGGCTCGGCGGAAACTTCGCCCGCGCAACGCCGGACACGGCGCTGGTGGCCAAGGCGCTCGCCTCCTGCGAACTCACCGTCCACATCGCGACGAAGCTCAACCACTCGCACCTGCTGCCGGGCCGCTTGTCCTATCTGCTGCCCTGCCTCGGCCGCACCGAGATCGACCGGAACACGAAGGGCAAGGTCCAGATCGTGACCGTCGAGGATTCGATGAGCATGGTCCACGGCTCGGGCGGTATCAACAAGCCGGCCTCACCCGAACTACGCTCCGAGATCGGCATCATCGCCGGCATGGCCGCGGCCACCGTCGGCTCCGCCCATGTCGATTGGGCTGCGCTCGCCGACGACTACGACGGCATCCGCGACCTCATCGAGAAGACGATTCCCGGCTTCACCGGCTTCAACCTGCGGGTCCGCCGCCCGCGCGGCTTCATGCTGCGCAACCTCGCCGCCGAGCGCGTCTTCGAGACCGCCAGCGGCAAGGCAGGTTTCTCGTCGGGGCCACTTCCAGTGGCCACCGAGCACCAGAGGGCAGCCGGCACCGCGGACACCTTCGTGCTCCAGACTTTTCGGAGTCACGACCAGTACAACACGACGATCTACGGCCTCGACGACCGTTATCGCGGCGTCTACGGCGAGCGCCGGGTGGTGTTCGCGCATCCCGACGACTGCGCGGCGCTGCGGGCCCGGGCAGGCGATCGCGTCGACATTATCCGCGCTGGCGACGGTGCTGAAGAGAGCGTCGCCGAGGATTTCCGCCTGGTGCCGTTCGACATGCCCCGCGGGAGTCTGGCCGGCTACTATCCCGAGCTGAATGTGCTGGTGCCGCTGTCGAGCTTCGGCGAACTCTCGGACACCCCCACTTCGAAGTCGGTTCTGGTCAAGATCCGCGCTCGCACAACTGCCGCCAAGGCCGCATGAGCGAGCCCCCCGCCGACGCGGAAACGTTTCTGGCCGCAACGGACACGATCGCGGCCCTGCGCTCCGACCTGTCGCCGCTGGAGGCCGGCCTGCTCGCCGGCCTGTCGCTAAAGCTCGCGGCGGACACGCGCAGCTTCGCGCGTGTCTTCGCCCTCGAGCATGCCCTGGTGCTGCGAGCGCTCGAAATCCTCGTCGATCTCGGCCTGCTCGCGACGACGGCGCGCAACGCGCGCACGCAGCGCTGCCACTACGAGGCGACCGAGGAGGGGCAGATGCTGCTCCGCGCCCTCCGCAGCGAAGCCGCGCGCGAGCACAGCCGCAACTCCTGAAGCCTCGTTCTCGACGTTATCGGGAGCGCTGGAGCTCAGTTCCGGCCGGGTCGTCAAGACGTGTCCGGTCGAGGCCGCCCGCAGTCGCTTACTGTTCAGGCTTCCTCAGTACCGACCGACCCGTTTGCCGCCGTATGGCCGATAGCCGGTCCAGTTCGGATTGCGAACCTGCGTCTCGCCCCGCTGCATCCGGCGTTCGGCTTCGGTCTGCTCACGGTACCGCATCGGATCCTGATGCGAATGAAAGTGATGGTCCCAGTGGCTCGTGCTGGGAGACCAATCCACCACCGTGACGGTGTCGCCACGGATGAGATCCGGCTGCGGCAAGGCAGGCGCGGCGTGCGCTGCCGTTGCGATGACGGCTCCGAACACGACGCTGGCTGCGAAAGGAAGGATGATCCGCATTTTTGCATGGCTCCTGACATCCGACGAACACTGTGTCGCAGACTGTCACAAAAGCTTCATGGATGGCATGCAGTTTCGGCGTTAAACGCCAATTTTAGTGAAATATATCATCTGTTTACGTAGGATTTCCGGTGTGCGCGAAACGTGACGCACGAAACCAGTATTCAATCCCGAGCGCGAAACGGCGGGTGCCATAACGCGCTTTTGGCCGGTTTTGCCGGCGTTGCCTCGGTAGGGGCAGCCATCGTCCGAACCCGTCACGCCGACGCGGCGAAATGGTCCGAACAGGTTGGGCTTTCGATGGCGCGACGGGGCGGCCCGGTTCGGGCCGGCCCTCAGAAGTCCTGCGGCTCGGCTTCCGCCAGGATTTCGCGCTTGCCGGCATGGTTCGCCTGGCCGACGAGGCCTTCGGTCTCCATGCGCTCCATCAGCGAGGCGGCGCGGTTGTAGCCGATCTGCAGGCGGCGCTGGATGTAGGAGGTCGACGCCTTCTTGTCGCGCAGCACCACCGCCACGGCCTGATCGTAAAGGTCGCCGCCCTCGGCCCCGAACTGGCCGGCGTCGAACACGGGGGCATCCTCCGCCGCACCCGGTGCGCCGGCAGGAATCTCGGTTTCATCCGCCGTGACGGCTTCGAGGTAGGACGGGCGACCCTGGCGCTTGAGATGCGCGACCACGCTCTCGACTTCCGAATCCGAGCAGAACGGGCCGTGCACGCGGGTGGTGCGGCCGCCGCCGGCCATGAACAGCATGTCGCCCTGACCGAGCAGCTGCTCGGCGCCCATCTCGCCGAGAATCGTGCGCGAATCGATCTTGCTGGTCACCTGGAAGGACATCCGGGTGGGGAAGTTCGCCTTGATCGTGCCGGTGATGACGTCGACGGACGGGCGCTGCGTCGCCATGATCAGGTGGATGCCGGCGGCACGCGCCATCTGGGCGAGACGCTGGATCGCACCTTCGATGTCCTTTCCGGCGACCATCATCAGGTCGGCCATCTCGTCGACCACGATCACGATGTACGGCAACGGGTTGAGGTCCATGACCTCGTCCTCGTAGACGGCCTCGCCGGTCTGCCGGTCGAAGCCCGTCTGCACGGTTCGGGTCATGGTCTCGCCGCGGTCGCGCGCCTCGGTGAGGCGGGCGTTGAAGCCGTCGATGTTGCGCACACCGACCTTGGACATCTTCTTGTAGCGCTCCTCCATCTCGCGCACGGCCCATTTGAGGGCGATCACCGCCTTCTTGGGATCGGTGACGACGGGCGAGAGCAGGTGCGGGATGCCGTCGTAGACGGAGAGTTCCAGCATCTTGGGGTCCACCATGATCAGGCGGCACTCCTCCGGCTTCAGCCGGTAGAGCAGCGACAGGATCATCGTGTTGATGGCGACCGACTTGCCCGAGCCGGTGGTGCCGGCGACGAGCAGGTGCGGCATGCGGGCGAGGTCGGCGATGATCGGCTCGCCGCCGATGTTCTTGCCGAGGCACAGCGCGAGGCGGTGCTTGGTCTCGACGAAGTCGCTCGAGGCCAGCAGCTCCCGAAGGAAGACGGTCTCGCGCTTCACGTTCGGCAGTTCGATGCCGATGGCGTTGCGGCCGGGAACGACCGCAACGCGGGCCGAGATTGCCGACATCGAGCGGGCGATGTCGTCGGCCAGCGAGATCACGCGGCTCGACTTGGTGCCGGGGGCCGGTTCGAGCTCGTAGAGCGTCACCACCGGACCGGGGCGAACGGCCAGGATGTCGCCGCGCACGCCGAAATCCGAGAGCGTGGCTTCGAGCAGGGTGGCGTTCTGCTCCAGGGCGTCGCTGGAAACCTCCGAGCCGGGGGCCGGAGGACGCGGCTGCGTCAGGAGTTCGAGGGCGGGATGATGATACTCGCTCGCCTCGCCGCGCGGCATCGGCCGCTGGCTCGCGGGTGTGGCGGGCGGCAGCGGGGCGGACACGCGGGCACGCTGGGCCGGCATGGCCTCGACGTCGTCGGCGTCCGGTATCGGCGCGGCCGCTGGTGTCCGGCGGGCGACGGCGTCCGGCTGGACGGGCGCAAGCTGATGATCGGCGTGGTCGTCTCCGGCATCTTCGCTGCCATCTTCGAAGACCGGCTCGCGCCGCGTATCCGATCCGCGGGCAAGACGCTCCTGGGCCTGAGGCGCCCAGGGCGCATCGTCGGCGAAGGCGCGCTGGGCCGCCAACGCTCCGGGCGATGAACCGGCATAGGCGAAGTCGTCGGGCTGCTGGCGGGCCGCCCAGCCGGCGAGACGGGCGCGCAGGGCCCGGCGTCCATTCATGACGCCCTGCGCCAGGGCGCCGAGCGACAGGATGCCGAGGCTGGGCTCGTCGGCATCGTGGCGCTGCCCGCGCTCGTTGCCGTGAACCGGCTCGTCGTATTCGGCCTCGTCGTCCCCGGCTCCAGCGCGGCAGGCTCCGGTCAGGCTGAGGATGGCGACGGCCGCGTAGAGAAATCCGACGAGGGCGGCGGCCGGGCCGGCCACCGCGCCGACGACGAGCCGCGCCACCGACAGGAGTGCATCGCCGGCGACGCCACCGAGCCCCGTGGGAAGCGGCCAGCTCGCCGTCGGCGGCAGGGCGCTCGCCACGGCGCTGGCGGCGAGGAATCCGATGACCCAGAGCGCGAGCCGGAGCCCGCCGCGCGGCAGGTCGTGCTCCCGCATCAGCCGCACGCCCCACAGCACCGGCGGCAGGGCGAAGGCCAGTGCGCCAAGGCCGAGCAGCTGCATGGCGAGATCGGAGACGACGGCGCCCGGCCGACCGAGCACGTTGTGGGCGGCCCGTTCGGTGGCGTGGTTCAGGCTCGGGTCGTCGATCGACCACGTCGCCAGCGCCACGATCGTGGCCACGGCGCCGGCGAACAGAATGAAGCCGCCGCACTCCGTCAGACGCTTCGCCATGAACGGGCGGAAGCTGTCGACGAAGGTGTCGTACGGCGATGCGGAACGGCGGAGCGAGCGCATGCGAGACCGACGGAGAGAGAAACGTTTCGCTAAGGCTAGCCCGGCCCAGTTAACGGCCGTTTAAGCCTCGCGCCGGCCCGCCCGCTGCGATTTCAAGGCGTTAAACGCCGAGGCATCGGTGTTGACGATGATCATACGAAACGGGCCGGTGCCGCGGACGTCCTGTGACGAAGCCGATCAAGAGCGTTGCGGTCGGGCGCTCTATACGCGCCTTAGCCTGTCGCCCGCTTTCCATACCGGTCCCGGTCGCGTTACAGCGCGTGATCCCCTCGACCGTGCGATATCCGCCCGACTCGGAACCTGATGATGAGCCTGCTCGACCGCATCCTTTCGCCGCGCGGATCCTCGCGCGACGGTGCGCGGACCCTTCGCCTCGGCATTGCCGGGCTCGGTACCGTCGGCGCCTCCGTCGTGCGGATGATCGAGCGGCGCGCCGAGGCGCTGTCGGCCGCGACGGGCGCCACCATCCGCGTCACCGCCGTGTCGGCCCGCGATGCCAAGCGCGACCGCGGCATCGATCTGTCCGGGTTTACCTGGTTCGATGATCCGGTGGCGCTCGCGCGTTCCGCCGAGGTTGATTGCGTGGTCGAACTCGTCGGCGGTTCCGAGGGCGCGGCCAAGGAGATCGTCGAGGCGGCGCTCGCCGCCGGCAAGCACGTCGTCACCGCCAACAAGGCCCTGCTCGCCCATCACGGCAACGCGCTCGCCAAGATGGCCGAGACGCGCGGCGTGACGCTGGCCTACGAGGCGTCGGTGGCTGGCGGCATCCCGGTGATCAAGGCGATCCGCGAGGGGCTCGCCGGCAACGCCGTGAGCCGCGTCTACGGGATCATGAACGGCACCTGCAATTACATCCTCAGCCGGATGGAGGCCGAGGGCCTGACCTTCGAAGCCTGTCTCAAGGATGCGCAGGCGCTCGGATACGCCGAGGCCGATCCGACCTTCGACGTGGAAGGCTTCGACACCGCTCACAAGCTGGCGATCCTGACGAGCCTCGTCTTCGGCGTTGAAATCGACGTGGAGGGCGTCTCGGTAGAGGGCATCTCCGCGATCCAGCCTCTCGACCTGACCATGGCGGACGAGCTCGGCTATCGCATCAAGCTGCTCGGCGTCGCCCAGGCGACGGAGGCAGGGATCGAGCAGCGCGTCCACCCGACCATGGTGCCGAAGGCCTCCGCCATCGCGCAGGTCATGGGCGTGACCAATGCCGTCACGATCGACGCAGACGCCATAAAGGAACTGACGCTGATCGGCCCGGGCGCCGGCGGCGACGCCACGGCCTCGGCCGTCGTCGCCGACATCGCGGACGTCGCGGCCGGGCTGGTGCGCCCGACCTTCGGCAAGCCCGTGACGCAACTCGCCGCGTCCCGACGTGTGGAGATGCAGCGCCACGAAGGCGGCTACTACGTGCGGCTGACGGTGCATGACCGCACCGGCGTCGCCGCGGGCGTCGCCACCCGGATGGCAGAGCGCGAGATCTCGATCGAGAGCATCGTGCAACGCCGCTCGGCCAAGGCCGCATCCAGCGATCCGCACGGCCTGTCGCGCCAGCCGGTGCCGCTGGTGTTGATCACCTACGCGGCGACCGAGGGCAACATCCGTGCGGCCCTTGACGCCATCGCCGCGGACGGGCTGCTGGCGGAGGCGCCGCAGCTGATCCGGATCGAGCGCGAATAAGGGCCGGACCGCGGACGCGGCGGCCCGATAGAAATGACGGGGACGAAACCACGATGCCCTTGGCCGATACCGGGATCTTCAGCGACCGCTCCGCGCGGGGCCTGACGCTGGAACTCGTGCGCGTGACCGAGCGCGCCGCCATCGCTGCGGCGCAGTTGCGCGGCCAGGGCAAGGAGCGCGAAGCCGACCAGGCCGCCGTCGACGCCATGCGCGAGGAATTGATGGCACTGCCCATCGTTGGCACCGTGGTGATCGGCGAGGGCGAACGCGACGAGGCGCCGATGCTCTACATCGGCGAGGAACTCGGCACCGGCCAGGGTCCCGAAGTCGACATCGCCGTCGATCCGCTCGAGGGCACTACGCTCTGCGCGAAGGACATGCCCGGCGCGATCGCCGTGATGGCGCTCGCCGAAAAGGGCACGCTGCTCGCCGCGCCCGACGTCTACATGCAGAAGATCGCCATCGGGCCGGGCTATCCCCCGGGTACGATCGATCTCGACCGCAGCCCGGCCGAGAACATCGCGGCGCTGGCCAAGGCCAAGGGCGTCGAGCCCTCGGCGCTCACCGCGATCATTCTCGACCGTCCGCGCCACATCGACCTGATCGCGGCCGTGCGCGCCACGGGCGCGGGCATCCGCCTGATCTCGGACGGCGACATCGCCGCGATCATCCACGTGACGAAGCCGGAAGAGACCGGCGTCGACATCTATCTCGGCTCGGGCGCCGCACCGGAGGGTGTGATCGCGGCAAGCGCGCTCTGCTGCATCGGCGGCCAGATGCAAGGGCGGCTGATCCTCGACAGCGCCGACAAGCGGGCGCGTGCTGCGAAGATGGGCATCACCGATCCGAACCGGAAATACGACATGCACGATATGGCGCGCGGCGACGTCATCGTCGCGGCGACAGGCGTGACCGACGGGGCGTTGCTCGCCGGCGTGCGCTTCAAGCCTGGAATGATCGAGACCGAGACGGTGGTGTACCGCTCGAACACCGGCACGGTGCGCCGCATTGCCTGCGAGCACCGTCGGCCGGAGCTGATAAACGGCTGACGGCATCAACGAAAAGGGCAGCGGATGATCCGCTGCCCTTTTCGTTCGTCTGCCTGATCGGAGACTTTAAAAAATCCCGCCCGACATCCGGCTGACGCCCTGCTTGGCGATCGGATTGCTCGGGTCGAGTTGGGCGGCCTGGGTGTAGCTTTCCTTGGCCTCTTTCTTCCGGTTCGTCTTCTCGTAGGCGAGACCGCGATAGGCCCAGGAATTGGCGTCCTTCGAGTTGACGTTGAGGGCCGCGTTGTAGTCCTCGATGGCCTTGTCGTACTGGTTCGTGGCGATGAGGCTCTGGCCGCGGGCGGCATAGGGCGCTGCGACGAAGGGATTGCGGTCGATGGCGGCGGCGAAGTCGCCGATGGCCTCGGCGTCGTGGCCCTGCTTCTGCCGGACGAGGCCGCGGGCGTGATAGGCCTCCGCTGATTCCGGAGCGAGGCGGATCGCGACGTTCAGGTCGTTGACGGCACCGCCGAGGTCGCCCTGGGCGCGCTCGAGGTTGGCCCGGCCGATATAGGCGGCGGCGAAGTTCGGATCGTTGGCGATCGCCTTCGAGAAGTCCTGCAGCGCTGCGTCGTTGCGGCCGGTCTGGCGGTAGGCCAGCGCGCGGTTGTTGTAGGCCGAGCCGGAATTCGGATCGAGCTGGATCGCCTTCGAGAAATCGTTGATGGCGTCGCTGTACTGGCCCGAGCGGGCGAAGGCCGCGCCGCGGGTGACGTAGGCGCCGGCATCGGACGGATTGCGCGAGATCACGTCGCTGAGCGAGGAGATGTTGACGTTCGTGGCGCCCGTCGTGTCGGCCGCTTCGAGTACCGCATACTGGCGCGGCGAGCCGGCGCTGTAGGTCTCGCAGCCGGCAAGCGACACCGCTGAAAGCGCTACCGCACCGACCAATCCGACGTAGTGCGTCCTCAGCTTCATGGACGTCATCGACCCGCTCCCCTTCGGCCCGTTCGCGCTCGGTGCGCGAGGCCGACCCTGTCTACGATCCCGTCGCGCGCTCGACGTCTGGTCCGAGTGTCCGGTACGTTCGCCGAATGCGGTGAACGCACGCTTAAGACGGCGCGACTTTGCCGCTGAAGCCTTTCGATGTGGCGAAGGTGTGGCCCAGCCGGGCGCAGGGGCCAATCGGGGCGTCCGAAGACGGTCGGAAGGGCCTGACGAGGCCGGGCTGTTGCGCCGGAGCTACGGATGGCGGCGACGGATCAGCCGGGTGACGTGGCCCATCTTGCGGCCGGGTCGGGCGTCGCCCTTGCCGTAGAGATGCAGGTGGGCGCCGGGCTTGGCTAGGATCTTTGGCCAGTCGTCGACCGCATCGCCGATGAGGTTCCGCATCTCGACGTCGAGGCCGCCGACGCGCGAGGCGTCACCGAGCGGCCAGCCGCAAACGGCCCGGACGCTCTGGGCGAATTGCGAGGTCGTCGCGCCCTCGATGGTCCAATGGCCGGAATTGTGGACGCGCGGCGCGATCTCGTTGACGACGAGACGCCCGGTGCCGACAGGCCCGGCGATCTCGAATAGTTCGACGGCAAGCACCCCGACATAGTCGAGCGCCTCTGCGATCCGTTTCGCGATGCCGGTCGCCGCTTCGGAGGTCTCGGGAGCGAGCCCCGGGGCGGGCACGCGGGTGAGGGCGAGGATGTGGTCCTCGTGCTCGTTGGCGCAGGGATCGTAGGCGGCGAAGGTGCCATCCAGGCCACGTGCGGCGACGACGGAGATCTCGCGCTCGAACGGGACGAAGCCTTCCAGGATGCACGGCGCACCGCCGAATTCCGCCAGCAGCGCCGCCGGATCGTCGCCGTGGCGGATCATGCGCTGGCCCTTGCCGTCGTATCCGAAGCGTCGGGTCTTCAGGACGGCGGGACGGCCGAGCGCGCCAAGGGCGTCCGCGAGATCTTGTGCCGTATCCACGGCTTGGAACGGTGCGGTCGGAATGCCGAGGCCGTTGACGAAACGCTTCTCTGCGAGGCGGTCCTGCGTCGTCAGCAGCGCGCGCGGGTTGGGGTGCAACGGGGCGTGCCGCGCCAGGATCTCGGCGGTCGCGTGCGGGATGTTCTCGAACTCGTAGGTGACCACGTCGACGCTGTCGGCAAAGGTGGCGAGCGCCTCGGCGTCCTCGTAGGGCGCCACCGTCTTCGCGGCGGCGACATCGAAAGCCGGGCTGTCGGCATCGGGCGCGTAGACGTGGACCTTCAAGCCGTAATTCGCCGCGGCGAGTGCGATCATGCGGCCGAGCTGGCCGCCGCCGAGAATGCCGATGGTGCCGCCGGGCCGAACCGGCCCCTCCTTTTTAGTCGTCGTCATGAATTCAGGTCTTTTTAGTTGGCGGTCGTGTCGGGCCGCTCGGTGACGGCATCGGTCTGGCGCGCGCGCCAAGCATCGAGTCGTTCGGCGAGGGCCTCATCGGTGAGTGCCAAGACGGCAGCCGCGAGAAGCGCCGCATTGACCGCGCCGGCCCGCCCGATCGCGAGGGTGCCGACGGGAATGCCGGCCGGCATCTGCACGATGGAGAGCAGGCTGTCCTGGCCCGAGAGCGCCTTCGATTCCACGGGCACGCCGAAGACCGGCAGCGGTGTCATCGCGGCGGTCATGCCGGGCAGGTGCGCGGCGCCGCCGGCACCGGCAATCACGACCTTGAAGCCGGCCTCGCGCGCGCCCTTGGCGAACGACACGAGCCGGTCGGGCGTGCGGTGTGCCGAGACGATGCGCGCGTCATAGGCGACCGCGAGCGCATCGAGGGTCTCGGCGGCGTGCCGCATGGTCGCCCAGTCCGACTGGCTTCCCATGATGATCGCGACCGGGGTCGATCCCGTCATCCTCGTCACTTCCGGTATCTCGAAACGGACCGGCGAAGGGCGCCAAGGTCCTTGCGCCGAATACAGGGGCTGCCGTCGCCCGGCAAGGCTGCGGCGCCGGTGTAGGCCTCCGGCAAAGAATCTTGAGAAACGTTCAGAAACACGCCTTGGACGCGGGAGCCCGGAGCGGGAGGCCGCGTTGTCTGCGAAATGGGCCTCGTCCGGTCCAGTCCCTCGAGCCTCGACGGAACCGACATGTCTCCCTCGGCTGCCTCCCCTCAGATCAGTGCCAACGCCCATATCGACATCTACGATCACGCAAGCCGCGCCCGCTGGGCCGAACTCCTCGGCGTGACGGACGAGCGACTGCGCAAGGCGGTTCGCATAGTCGGCACCCGCGTCTCCAGCGTGAGCGCCTACCTATCGAAATGAGCCGGCCCGCTCGGCTAAGCGAAACAAAGGGCGTGCCGCGACGGCGCGCCCTTTTTCGTAGTCGTCAGGCGATGATATCCGGGTGCATCTGATCTTCGAGATGCGCGATCCGATCCCGCAGGAAGAGTTTGCGCTTCTTGAGTCGCTGAATCTGCAACTGATCGCCGGCAATCCCGACCTTCAACGCCTCGATCGCGCCGTCGAGGTCGCGATGCTCCTCCTTGAGGCGGCTCAGCTCGGGCGCGAAGTCCGTCGCTGCGTCGCCCGTGTCGTTGTCTCCCACTTCCACCGGCAGATCTCGCTCAGGCCCCTATCGAAAACCATGCGCCATGGCCTCGCTTCGGGCAAGACGGCACGGTCTGCCGCGGGCGACGGTCCACGATGTTTCTCCGCCCTGACGACGCGACCGCTCAGTCCCGAAAGTCTCCGCCATAGTTGCGGAAAACCGGCGGCAATTCGATGACGAAATCGAGAGCTTGACAAGGGAATCGCTTCGACAGCCGGCTCAGCGTGTGCCACGATGCCCGAGTCGGTAACGATGACAGGAGAGACGACTCATGTCCTTGGACACGCATTTGAGCCAGCTCGCTCGCAAGCACGATGCCTTGGAGCGAGAACTGCACGACGCGATGCAGTCACCATCGAGCGACGACCTCCGCATCGCCGAACTCAAGCGCAAGAAGCTCCATCTCAAGGACGAGATCAACCGCCTCCGGGATGACGGAGACACTCTCCACTGATCCGTACAACGGCAAGGTTTTTCCGGCCGTATCCCTCGATATCCTGACGCGTTCGCCGCCGCCCCGGACCACCGGTGCGGCGGTTGTTTTTTGGGGTATCCATCTCGGCTTCGTGAGAAGATGCCGCATAAGCCGGCGCCGACCGGCGGATCGACGCCGAGGAACGCCATGACCGCCGCTGCGCCCGCCTATGCCGCCGTGCACGCAGCTTCGATCGCAGATCCCGAGCGCTTCTGGCTGGACGCGGCGAAGGCGATCGAATGGGAGACCGCGCCGGAGCGCGCCTTCGACGAAGGCGCTGGAATCTACGGCCGTTGGTTTCCAGATGCCCGGCTAAACGCCTGCCACAACGCCGTCGACCGTCACGTCGAGGGCGGTCGCGCCGATCAGGCGGCGATCATCCACGACTCCCCCGTCACCGGCACCAAGCGCACGATCAGCTATCGCGAACTGCGGGACGAAGTGGCCACGCTCGCTGCCGTGCTCTCCGGATTCGGCGTCGGCCGGGGCGACCGGGTGGTGATCTACATGCCGATGGTGCCGGAAGCCCTGTTCGGGATGCTGGCCTGCGCCCGGCTCGGTGCGATCCACTCGGTGGTGTTCGGAGGTTTCGCGGCGAACGAGCTCGCCGCGCGCATCGAGGATGCATCGCCGACGGTGATCCTGGCCGCCTCCTGCGGCGTCGAGCCGGCGCGAACCGTCGCCTACAAGCCGCTGCTTGACGCGGCGATCGCGCGCTCCAGCCACAAGCCCGAAGCCTGCCTGATTCTACAGCGCCCGCAAGCACTTGCCGGCCTGATGGAAGGCCGCGACCACGACTGGGCGGAGACGGTCGCCGCGGCCAAGGCCGAGGGCCGGACGGCCGATCCGATCGCGATGGCGGCGACCGACCCGCTCTACATCCTCTACACCTCGGGCACGACCGGGAAGCCGAAGGGCGTGGTGCGCGATACCGGCGGCTACTGCGTGGCGCTCACCTGGTCGATGACGAACCTCTACGGGGTGAGGCCCGGCGAGGTGTATTTCTGCGCCTCCGACATCGGCTGGGTCGTCGGGCATTCCTACATCGTCTACGCGCCGCTGCTGCACGGCTGCACGACCGTACTCTACGAGGGCAAGCCCGTGGGCACGCCCGATGCCGGCGCGTTCTGGCGCGTGGTGGCCGAGCACGGCGTCGGCACGCTGTTTACGGCCCCGACGGCGCTTCGCGCGATCAAGAAGGACGACCCGCGCGCCGCAAAAATCGCCGACTACGACCTGTCCGGATTTCGCGCCCTGTTCCTGGCCGGCGAGCGGGCCGACCCGGATTCCGTGGCCTGGGCCGAGACCGCTTTGGGCAAGCCCGTCATCGACCATTGGTGGCAGACCGAGACCGGCTGGGCCATCGCCGGCAACCCGATCGGCATCGAGAAGCTGCCGGTGAAATACGGCTCAACGGCGATGCCGATGCCGGGCTACGACCTTCATATCCTCGACGAATCCGGGAAGCCCGTCCCAGCCGGCACGATGGGCACCATCGCCCTGAAGTTGCCGCTACCGCCGGGCTGCCTGCCGACCTTGTGGGGCTCGGACGCGCGCTTCCGGTCGAGTTACCTGGCGACCTTCGCCGGCTACTACGACACCTCGGATGCCGGCATCCGGGACGCGGACGGCTACGTCACCGTGCTGGGGCGCACCGACGACATCATCAACGTCGCCGGCCACCGCCTCTCCACCGGCGGCATGGAGGCGGTGCTGGCCGCCCATCCCGACGTCGCCGAATGCGCCGTCATCGGCATCCGCGACGCGCTGAAGGGCGAGGCTCCCTGCGGCTTTGTCGTCCTGAAATCAGGGGTTTTCAAAGAACCGGCGGAGATCGAGCGAGAGCTCGTCGCCCGCGTCCGCGACGAAATCGGACCCGTCGCCGCCTTCAAGCTGGCGCTCACCGTCGAGCGTCTGCCGAAGACGCGATCCGGCAAGATTCTTCGCGCCACGATGAAGGCCATCGCCGACGGGCAAAGCTACACCACGCCGCCGACTATCGAGGATCCGGCGGCCCTCGACGAGATCGGCGAGAGCCTGAAGAGCCGCGGACTCGGCGCGTAGCCGGATGCTGCCTCGGTATTCGCGGTACGACGGCGGCCGTCGGCATTCATCGTTGCCATCATGGCGACGTCGCTGCCGGCGCGGCATCGCGGCGGTGGGGTTGCACGGTGCGCAAGGCTACCTGCTCGCGTGGTGTGGTCGGCGCCGAACCCGCCGATTCCGAACCAATCGGGCCGGCGGCGTTGAAGGCGGTGTTCGGGGAGCGGGGTCTCGAAACCGGATGCGCGGACCATGTCGGCGCGAATCACGCGCGGCCCCTCGACTCCCGGCGACGAGCTACGCGACCACGAGGTTGAGCGTCTGAGGAGCCGGCGCGATCGTGACCCGGCTGCCCCAGCCGAAGGCCAAGAAATCCTGTTCGATGCCGTCGGCGAACACCACGCCGCCCTCGTTCATCCGCGAGGTCACAACGAGGGCGGTCTCGGCGAGCTTGCCGGCGCGCAGGCCGGTGGCGGTGGCGACGCTCGGGAACGGTTCACGCACCCAGTAGCCGACGGCCGGCTCTTCCGGGCCGATCGCGAGGCTGAGATGGCTCGCTTCGCTGATGGACCGAGCCCAGCCCGTCACCCCCGTCCCGGAGGCGACGATGAGACCGCTCGACGACTGGTCCTCGGCCGTGCCTCCGGCCTCGATCCGGTAGCGGGCGGATTGGTGGCTGCGGTGGCCGACGAAAATCTCGTTCAGCGCCAGCAGCCGCTCGCCGCCGTCCAGAACCGCCTGCACCATGGTCCGCCGCTCGACGCGGGCCGCGCCGGCGACGCTCGCCGGGAGCAGCGCGCCCAGGCGTTCCACGGCGACCCGCGCCAGGACGCCGTCGTACAGATCGGGCGCCGGATTGACGCCGATCACCGGCTGCGCGCCGAGATACTTCGCGACGTTGGCGACGAGCCCGTCCTGTCCGACGGCCACGATGACGTCTTCGGGTGCGAACAGGAAGCGATCGAGGTCGGCCCGGCGCGCCAGCGTCTGTCGCCAATCCGCCGGCACGGCGGCGCGCGCCCGGCCGAGCACGGTATGGAACACGACGTGGCGTGCCTCGACCTCCGCGATGCTCTGTTCGCGGCTGTCCAGGAAGAACTTGGCCTGGCCGCGCGTCGCGTGCCGGGCCAGCAGCAATTCGTAGTCGGTGTCGCGCACCACGAAGACGGCGCGTGGGGTGACGGCTGCCATCGCATGTCCTCAGCGTGCCGCGATCGACGGGGGGACCTTGCGGAACTCGCCGAGCGCGGCGGCGAGCAGGTCCGGCGTGATGTTGACGTGCTCGATCGTCTCCAGCTTGCCGGCGAGTTCCCGCGCGGCGAGCCCGAACAGCACGGCCGGCGGCAGGTCGCGGTAGGTGGCCACGCGCTGCCGCTCGGCCTCGGCCTTGGCACCCTCGACGAGGCGGATGCGCTCGGCCTCGGCGGCGGATTCCAACCCGCGCGCTTCGGCGACGCCGACGGCGCGGTTGCGGGCGTTCTCGGATTCCTGCGCGATCAGCTGCGTCTCGCGGCGGGCCAGTTCGGTCTTGGTGGCGAGTTCGTTCTCGGCGATGGCCCGCTCCTTCTCGACCGCCAGCGCGCGGCGCGAGAACGTCGCCTCGTCGGCCTTCTGCTGAAGCGCTTCGAAGGTCGGCGTCTGCAGGGCGCGTTCCAGCTCACTCGTCGGCGCGAGGTTGGTGAGCCGCACCGAGACCACCTCGACGCCGATCTCGGCCAGCGCAGAGGCCGCCGCGAGGACCGATTCGAGGGTGATGCGCAACGGCTCCGGGCCGGCATCGAGCAGCGCGCCGACCGGGTTCGCGCCGAGATATTGCAGGACCGCCTGACCGGCGATGCCGTTCAGGCGCGCCTCGATCCGCTCGATCGGCTCGCCCCGCAGCTTGCCGGTGGCCAGCCCGATCGAGAAATCGACGCGGCTCGCCAGCAATTCGGGATCGACGACGTGCCAGCCGATCGTCCCCTGCACGGCGACGGCCTGGAAGTCGCGGCTGCGGCCGCGCACGAACAGCGTCATCTCGCGGTCGTCCATGGGCAGCTCGCTGATGCTCGCAGTTTCCGGCCGGAACCAGAAGACGAGCCCGCGCCCGCTCTGCCGGACGCGCCCGTTGCGGTAGCGGATGATGTGGCTGCTCGCCTCGCTCCTGAGCTGGGCGATCAGACCGATGTTGCGAATCGTGGCCATGGCACCTTTCCCTGGATCAACTTGGCTTCTGGAAACGATAGAGTTCGGCGGGACGGAACGACGTCCCGGCCTCGCGAGAGCCCGTCGGCGCGAGCCAGCCCCGGTCGAGCATCCGGCGGCGGAAGGCCGGCTTGTTGAGCGGCGTGCCGAGGATGGCCTCGTGCACGTCCTGCAGCTGGCGCAGGGTGAAGTGCTCGGGCAGCAGCGCGAAGCCGACATCCGAATAGTCGAGCTTGCCCCGCAGCCGCAGGATCGCGAGGGCGAGGATCTCGGCATGATCGAAGGCGAGGGCCAGGGGCTCGCCCCGCATCCGGCCGTCGGCCGGGAGCACCGCGACGGGCCCGCCGGCCTCGCCCGTCCACGGCACGTCGATCACCGCCCGCGACAGTTTCGGCATGCCGTCCAAGGCCTCGCCGAAGGCACGCTCCGGCAGCAGGGCGAGATAGGCGACGGACACGATGCGCATGCGCGGGTCACGGTCGAGCGCGCCGAAGGTGTAGAGCTGTTCGCACTGAATCCCGGCGAGCCCGGCCTTGTCGCGCAGGACGCGTTCGGCCGCCGCATCGAGCGTTTCGTCGAGGGCGACGAAGCCGCCGGGGAGCGCCCAGCGGCCGGCATGCGGATGCTCGGCGCGTTGCAGCAGGAGGACGGACGGCCGTCCGTCATGCAGGCCGAGGAGCACCAGATCGACGGCCAGGGCCGGCCGGTCGTAGGCGTCGGGATCGTAACCGGAGAGGAATTTTGCCTCGCTCACAGCCAAACCTTATATCTGTCTTGCGCCTAACTAATGCGCATAACGGATATATGTCAAGGCGTGGGTGGACCGGAGCTTGGGCGACGGCCTGATGCGTCGTGATGGATTCGGCGCCGAGGTCGGGTGTGCGAGCCCAACGGCGACGAGCGTGCGACGACCGCCGTGCCAATCGGCCAGTACGAGGTCAGACCCGTACTATCGATCCACTTCGTCATTGCGCGCGCAGCGAAGTAATCCAGGGCCACACACGCAAGCGTCGGTGAGTTGGCCCTGGATTGCTTCGCTGCGCCCGCAATGACGGGGAGAAAGCGTCAGCCCCGGCTCACACCGTCACCGGACGATCCGGGCGGCCGGAAAGGCGACCGCCTTGGCGCCCAGCGGGTCTGTTACAGTTCGACGGTCAGCCCAGCTCGTGCGCCGAAGCCGTGTTTCCGCGGATGAGCTCACGTCCCGCATAGATGCCGCCCGCGGTTTCGAGGTCGAGGCGTTCCGCGTCGTGCCGGCGGACTTCGGCCATGACCTCGGTGGCGGCCTCGGGGGAATCGCCAATCGTCAGCAGCGCCCGCTCGCCGAAGGCGAGGGCGGATTCGAGCGTTTCCCTGAGCTGGAATGCGACGCCGGCCTGAATCAGTTCGATGGCGTGCTCGCGGTCCCGGGCGCGGGCGAGGACCGGCACGAGCGGAAACTCGGCCTTCGCGAGTTCGGCGATGCGCTTGGCCGCCTCGCGATCGTCGACGCAGACGAGGATCGCGCGCGCCGTCGCGGCCCCGGCCGCACGCAGGATGTCGAGCCGGGTGCCGTCGCCGTAATAGACCTTGAAGCCGAATTCCTCCGCGACGCGGATGTAGCCGGAATTGGTGTCGATGATCGAGACGGAGCATCCGCGCGAGATCAGCGGCTGGCTGACGATCTGGCCGAAGCGCCCGAAGCCGACGATCAGGGCGCTGCCGACGAGGTTTTCCGGGATCTCGACGCCGTCCATCGAGACGGCGGGCTTCGGCCCGAGGCGGTCGAAGGCGATCACCATGAGGGGCGTGAGGGCCATCGACAGGATGACGGTCGCCGTCAGGATCGCGTTGGTCGGACCGTCGATGATGCCGGCGCCCGTCGCCGCCGCGTAGAGCACGAAGGCGAACTCGCCGCCCTGCGCCATCAGGGCCGCCCTCTCCACGGCCTCGGAATGGGAGGCCCGCAGCGCACGGGCCACCGCGTAGATGACGAGGCTCTTCACCACCATGTAGGCCGCGACGCTTCCCAGGATCAGGCGCCAGTTCGCGCCGATCACGGTGAGGTCGAGGGACATGCCGACGCCGAGGAAGAACAAGCCGAGCAGGATGCCGCGGAACGGCTCGACATCCGCTTCCAGCTGATGGCGAAAACTCGATTCCGAGAGCAGTACGCCCGCGAGGAATGCGCCCATCGCCATCGACAGGCCGCCGAGCTGCATGGCGAGGGCCGCGCCGAGCACGACCAGCAGGGCAGCGGCGGTCATCACCTCCCGGGCCTTCGACGCGGCCAGCAGCCGGAACATCGGGTTGAGCAGCCAGCGCCCCGCCGCGACCAGCGCCAGGACGGAGCCGAGGGCGATCCCGATGGCGACGGCGCGTTCCGCAGCGCCCGATTCCCCGCCGCCGGGGGCCAGCAGGGTGACGGCCGCGAGGAGGGGCACGATCGCGAGATCTTCTAGCAGCAGGATCGCCACGATCCGCCGGCCCTTCGGCTTCGAGAGCGAGCCGCGCTCTTCGAGCAGCTGCATGACGATGGCGGTCGAGGTCAGCACGAAGCCGGTGCCGGCCACGAACGCCACGGCCGGCGCGAAGCCCATGGCGATGCCGACGAGGGTGAGCGCCGCGATGCAGATGCCGACCTGCACGAGACCCAGGCCGAAGATCTCGCGCCGCATCCCCCAGAGCCGGGACGGCTCCATCTCCAGCCCGATGATGAACAGGAACATCACGACGCCGAGTTCGGCGACGTGGAGGATCGCATGCGCGTCCGAGAACAGGCCGAGACCGAAGGGACCGATGGCCAGCCCGGCCACGAGATAGCCGAGGACCGAGCCGAGACCGATCCGCTTGAAGAGCGGCACCGCGACGACGCCCGCCGCGAGGAGGGCGACGACCTGGACGAGGTCGCTCGCAGCGCCGGTCGCTTCGACAGCCATGGGCTTCATGCTTTCTCGATGACGGGACCCTGGGCGCGGTATTCGAGCCTCGGCCGATCTCTATCAGGGATAGCGGACGGGCGGGGCCGGGTCCGGCAGGGGGATGAACTCGGAATCACCCGGGACGGTGTCGAAGCGGGCCCGGCGCCAGTCCTCCTTCGCCTGCTCGATGCGCTCCGGGCGCGAGGAGACGAAGTTCCACCAGAGATGGCGCGGACCGTCCATCGGCTCTCCGCCCAGCACCATGAAGCGGGCAGCCTGCGTCGCGCGGATGCTGATGGGGTCGCCGGGCCGGAACACCAAGAGCTGCCCCGGTCCGAAGCCGTCGCCGGCGATCTCGATCGCGCCCGAGACCGTGTAGATCGCGCGCTCGTCGTAGGTCGGGTCGAGGGGCAGGACCGCGCCGGCTTCGAGGACGACGTCGGCGTAGACCATCGGGCTCGACGTGCGCACCGGCGAACGGGCGCCGAACGCCTCGCCCGCGATCAGGCGCACGGTCTTGCCCTCGCCGGTCAGGACCGGCAGCGCGGACGCGTCGTAATGCTCGAAGGCGGGGGCGGTCTCCTCGTCCTTCGCGGAGAGGGCGACCCAGCTCTGGATGCCGAAGAGCTTGGAGCCGGTCTGCCGCATGCCTGCGCCCGTGCGCTCGGAATGGGTGATGCCGCGCCCCGCGGTCATCCAGTTCAGCTCGCCCGGGCGAATCGGCAGTTCGGTGCCGAGGCTGTCCCGGTGCATGATCTCGCCCTCGAAGAGGTACGTGACCGTCGAGAGACCGATATGGGGGTGGGGACGCACGTCCATGCCCTGCCCGAGCAGGAATTCGGACGGCCCCATCTGATCGAAGAACACGAACGGGCCGACCATCCGGCACTCGGTCGATGGAAGCGCTCGCCGCACGGCAAAGGAGCCGAGGTCGCGTGAGCGCGGCACAATCAACGTCTGGATGGCGTCGCAACTGAAGCGATCGCCCGGAATCGGATCCTCTGCGCTATGCCAGCTCATCGCCAAAACTCCTCATGCGCTGCCCGGCCCGAACGGCTCGGCAGCGATGCGGTATTGTGCATGACGGGGAGGGAGGCTCGATAGAGAAACGATCGAAACGCATCGTTTCCAAATTCGATCAGGCGCCCGGCGGCATCGTGCGGCGGCGGTCCTCACTATGCCGCCGCGTCCGCGCCAGGACCCGGGCTCTGCGGCCGGAACGATCCGTGGTTTATGGCTTGGCTTTGATCGGCCAGTTGTCGGTGTTCCAGATCTCTTCGTTGCTGTCGATCATCTCGATGATCTGGTCGATCGACTTGCGCAGCATGGTCTTCGAGACGAGGCCGCCGTCGACGGTCTTTTCGAGGTCGAAGGCGAGCTGTCCCGGCTCGCCGTAGATCGCGAAGGCGAACGGGTAGCCGTTGTTGGCCTTCAGCATGGCGACGCCCGGGACGAGGGTCTGCTTGTCGCCGGGAATCGCCCAGGACTTGTAGATCGTCAGGGCCGTGTCGTCCTTCGCCAGCGTGAAGTTCAGATCGGCTTTGTGCGTGCCCTGGCCCTCGAGCGTCAGGACCCCGTCCCGGGGTCGCGTCGGCTTGAAGCCCATCTCGCCGAGCAGGGCCTTGACGCGGTTCAGCGTCAGGGTCTCGGCGGCCACGGGAGCCGGGGCGGCGAGGATGCCCAGCGCCAGCACGATGTTTGCAAGTTTTGCCACGGGCTCAGGACCTCTGTGTCGTCGGGTGCCTCACGAGCGCGCCCGTTGATAGGAGCTTGTCCCGCCGGCCTCGGGGGTCCGGCGGGCCTGTCGTGAGAGACGCTCAGCGCGGCTCCGCGACCACCTGCACCTTGTCGAAGAACGCAGCCGGGTTCGACAGGGTCTGGACGTCGGCGAGGCCGAGGCCCGGCGACTGCTTCGCCTTGATGCCGATGTGCAGCCGGCCGGACGCGGCGACGAAGCGGCCCAGCGCCTGGCCGAGGGCCTTCGCTTCCGCCGAATCGCCGAGGATGGCCGGCACCCCGAGCGTGGCCACGGCCGCGACCTCCGTCCGGGCGGAGCTGACGGTCCCGCCGCCCTCGGCGGCCTTGGCGGCGAGGCTCCGCTCCAGCAGGCCGCGGTCCTCGATGTCGATGTCGACAGATTCGACGGCCGCGCCGAGCGCCGCCACGGTGGCGAGCGACGGGTTGGGGCTGAACACGTCCTTCGGCACGTTGGCGACGACGCCGCGGACGGCGACGGTGCCCATGCCGGCCCCGTCGACGGACAGCTCCTTCACCACGAGCTGCCGCGACGCCTCGTTCCAGCCGAGATCGAGCCGGGCGGTGAGCCCGATGCTCGAATAGCCGAGGGCTCCGACCTGGCCGGTCCCGTCGAGCGCCTGCGCCGCATTGATCGGCATGACGAAGTTGTTGATCGCGAAGCGGAGGTTCGAGGGCACCCCTTCGACCGGGTTGGTCGTCTCGAGCTCGACCGCGCCGATCGAGACGCGCACCGGGCCGGACTTGCTCTCGGCGAGGTCCACGTCGGCGCCGCCGAGCCGGACCGTCCGGATCTGCGGGACGAGACGGCGGGCATCCGCCGGGCCGAACTCGGTCGCGCCCGAGGCCGCGAGGGTCCGCATGCCGGCGATGGCGGAGCGCAGCGAGATGCCTTCGACCGCGAACGAGGCGAGTCGCATTTGGCCGTCCGGGCTGCCGACCGCCAATCCGTCGGCCCGGATCTCGCCCTGGCCTTCGCGCTCCGCGCTGAAGCCGAACCGGGCCATGCGGACTATGATCGACTTGGGCGGTCCGTTCAGCATCTCGAAGCCGGTTACGTCGAGACTGCCGGGCTCGAAGGAATCGAGCAGGTCGGCCAGGGGCGCCAGGGCTGCGATGCGCGCCTGCGGCGGCGCCTTGTCGTCGCCGGCCGGCTGCGCCCGCTCGAACGCGGCCGCCCAGCCGTCGGAGAGCGGACGGACCCGCACGTCGCGGCTGGCGATCCGGGCGATGCGGAAGACGTCGCCGGCCTGATCCGTCGGGAAGGTGAGGCCCTCGATCGCGAAGCTGCGATAGGCCGGCTTCGCTTCAGTGGTTGCCTCCTTCGGCGCGGGCTTCGACAGGGAGGCCAGCAGCGGCAGGTCGAGGCCGGCGGATTCGAGGCGGGTGAAGCCGCCACCGCCGACGGCGTCGGCGCCCTGCGGAAACTCTCCGCCGCCGACGGTCAGGGATCCGATCCGGCCCTGCGTCACATCGGTGATCCGCACGTCGCGCAGCACGGTCACGCCGGCTCCAAGGTCGGCCGCGGTCTCGATCCGGATTTCCGGGGTGGCGATCTCGCGGGCCGTGATCGTCTGGAGCCGCTCCCAGCTGCTCCCGGCCGCCGCGGGGTCGAGCAGGCGGCCGAGGTCGTCGGCCGTCATCATGGTTCCACGCACCTCGATGCGCGAAACCGCGTAGATCTTGTCGCCGATTCCAGCGCGCAGGCCGGTGGCGAGCAGGCCGTCGCCGCCGAGCGCGGTGATGACCGGCTTGGCGGGCGGCAGGGCGG